>MTOL01000514.1 GCA_002011685.1 Deferribacteres bacterium JdFR-76 | reverse complement strand
CCCGAGGGGTTCCAGTTTTTTGCCCGGTTCAGTTTGCCATCCGGCTGTTTCGCCAGCCACATCCGGGTAGGTGGCTCGGGCCCGGTCGATCTGATGCGCCATAGCCCGTACAATATCCAGCCGCTCGCTGCCCCGGCCCACTTTGTTCATTTCGCGCAGAACTTGGAGGGCGTCCTGCAAAATCGAACAAATTTTATGCCGGTGCTCCGGACCTTTGCGGAAAACCGCCTCAAATAGCAGAAGGACTTTATGTGATATGGCCTCCGTGCCTTCGTCACCCTGGATCATCGACCAATCACGCAAATCCCTGAAATCATCTTTAACGCGGCGAAAAGCCTTCCAGTCGTCCGGATGCCGGGCAAATGTCTGAAGGTGCTTTTCCAACAGATCCAGCTTTTCTTTCACCGTCTCCCGGAATACCTTCCAGATGCCGTCTTCCTCCTCGGCCTCACCGCCGATCTTCTGAGCCACTTCCTCAAATTCACGGGCCAGCTTTTCTGAGTCGTCCGGAGCAATTCGCAAAAGAGGTTCCGGTTCTGTGATTGACTGCTGCGTGCTTTCCGGCTCTGGTAGCTCATCCGGCCGTTTGTCCTCTGCCTGCAATCCCACCAGTTTTAGCATTTCCGGCCGGAATTCTTCGTCCTGCATCATCTCCAGCAGGGTATCGGCCAGCGATTTTCCCAGCGCGGAAACCACATCCATCATCTGCTGGGTGGAAAGCCTCCGTTCCCTGAGCAGATCGATCCCACCTCTCATCTGTTCGAAAAAACGCCGGAACGGTGTGTACTGTACCAGCTGGTTCAGGACAGCAAATTTGTCTTCGGCTGCAATGATCTGATCCACCACCAGGCCGGATACAATAATATACAACGGTTCGCCCACTTCTGCTTCTTTTCTTTGCAGCTCTTCCAGAAAATTCTGCAGGAAGAAGCTTCTGGGATGAAAGAAACGCTCGATGAGCTCGCGCTCAAACTGGCTGGTGGTCGCAATTTCCGGCTGTGCCAGGTTCATAGTCCGCTCTTCATTTGATTTTGAAATTCCATATACCAGCGCAGGACTGCAGGGATGTAATTTTCCGTTTCCTTCCACAGAACACCGCTGGCTTTATTGCTGGCCAACCACATGGCAGCCCGTTTTTCCCCGCCGTTGTAGGCGGCCAGCCCCCCTTCAATCCCGTAGAACTCGATGAGCATGGAAAGATAACGGCACCCCAGCCGGATATTCTTAATGGGATCGTAAAGAACATCTTCTGCGCTGGTCCACTGAATGCCCTCGAATTGCGCCAGAAACCTTCCCGTGGATGGCATAATCTGCATCAGGCCCATCGCCCCCTTTTCAGAACGGACCTTCGGGTCCCAGGTCCGCGCACTTTCATGGGTGATGGTGGCACAGATCAGATCGATGTTCAGATTCTCGTACTTGATCGACATCTCGTAGATCGTTTCCGCAATGCGATACTTCAAACTGGAAGGCATGGTCCGGTTGAACCGGTCGATAACCTTCATGATTTTGCGGACACTGGCTTCCCGCTGGCGGTCCACTTTGGTAATTCCCGCCAGCTGTGTCAGTTCCGCCTTCAGCCGCTCTTCCGGCGCAGGCCGGTAAAAGCGGTTCACATTGCGCACGGTAAACCCCAGATTGCTACCGGCAAAATAGGCGAGCGCACCCAAAAGGAGCAAAAAGGGAAACGAATGCAGAATTCTCCGCCTCATGACACCGCCTCAACACTTGATGCTTCTTTTTGGCGTATCACCTCGCTGCCATACAGAACTTCTTCTGCCAAGCGCATGTAGCTTTTTGCCCCCTTTGAGTTCCGGTCAAAAAGCATAACGGGTCGGCCGTAGTAGGGCACCTCCGCCAGGCGGACATTGCGCGGGATCATCGTCTCGAAAACCATCCCTTTCAGGGTATATTTTACTTTCTCGATAACCCGCTTGGTGAGGTTGTTGCGCATATCCACCATGGTTAGCAGGAAACCCCGGTAGCGCAAAGCCGGATTGTACTCCTCTTTGATGGTACGGGTCAGTTTCAAAAATCGCCCCAGGGCTTTCAGCGCGTAGTATTCACACTGGATGGGAACAATAATGGAATCGGCGGCGATCAGAGCATTGTACGTAAGATTCCCCAGCGCTGGCGGGCAATCGATGATGATAAAATCAAATCCCTCCCGAACGGGCCTGAGCACCGCCCGCAGCTTCGATTCCGCCGCCGATCCGATAAGCCGACGCTTCTCCTCCTCATCCGACCAGATATTGCACGGTATTAAATAAAGGTCATCGATTTCGGTAGAGTGAATGGTCTGTTCGATGGGCATATCTTCTGTAAAAATCTCGAGCACCCCTCCGTGTACATCATAACGGCTCAGCCCAAAACTGGCGGCCACCCCTCCCTGCGGATCCATATCAATCAGCAGCGTCTTTTTTCCCAATAGGGCAAGGGCTGCCGAAAGGTTGACCGCCGTGGTCGTCTTGCCAACGCCTCCTTTCTGGCTGGCTATCGCAATCACTTCGCCCATGAAATGCTCTCCATCGATATTCCGCTCTCCCGATCCAAAATCATCTCATTTCAGTTATCGGAAGCATTGGCTCTTTTCATTAAATGAAATGGGATGCGCCCCGTTCACATAATCATCTTCTCGTTGATGGTTCTGTAAGGCGTGGAAATCCCCGTCTGGGCCTTTAGCATGCTTTTGGGCCAGCGCAGGATCTCCCGCAGGGCGTCCATCCCGCGTTTTTGCCCCAGTTCGGCATGATAAATCCGGCCGTTGGCACAGTACAGCCGGCCTTCCCTTTTCCCCTGATAAACAGTGACCATCAGATGAGGCACATGGCGGCTCAGCATTAGAAGCTTGCGGATCTGGCCATCAACCCCACCCCCCAGGGACGGATCCAAGTCATCTTGTTCACCCAATACGGAGTAAATCTTCGTCTTTAAAGAAGCAATCTCAAAAGGCTTTTCAATATAGTAGCAGCAGTTGGCAGCCAGCACCTGCTTTTCGATATCTTCGGTGCCGTAAGCTGTCATTACGATGATCTGCGTGGGTAGATGATGTTCACGCACATGCCGGATCAGCTCAAAGCCATCCACGCCGGGCATGCGGAGATCCGTCACCAGGACGGTAATGGGTTCCCGCTGCAGGATGCGCAGCGCTTCGTTCCCCGAATTGGCGCACAGCACCCGGATCGGCTTCCCATCCCGCTCCAGGCTCCGGGAAATGCTCCAGGTCAGATCCTCTTCGTCGTCAACAATGAGAACGGTTTTCCTCTTTTTATCCATCGTAATCCCTCAAAAGATTCCGGCACATTGGCTGCAAGCTCCATGCCAACCTATCCCAAAAACATCCCTCCCGNGTGCTCATCCAGTCTCTCCGGCTTTTCCATTGAAATTCTTTAAGT
>MTOL01000123.1 GCA_002011685.1 Deferribacteres bacterium JdFR-76 | reverse complement strand
ATTTTGCAACAACAAGAATAGATCTTCTGCTGCCTCACGGTCAGATCCGGGCGGCAAGAAAAAACTCTCCAGGATAAAATCGATCCGGCCAGAAGTAATATTTCCTTTTAGCAAGTAGCCGGAATCGCCAATGGAAACGCCGTCTCCCGTGTCTTCCGTCCCATCTCCGGAAGAGCCCTGAATCTTGCTGTCATGGTAATATAGCCTCTGGACCTCACCGATGTCCGGCACGGAAGCCGCATGGAAAATGGCTCCCTGATGACCTGTTACCATCATCCAGTTAAGCTGGCCAGGCTGAACCACCGGATCATACGGGTCGGGGTTGCCGTCAACCGCGAGGGTGTTGCGGGGGTTGAGAAACATGTGCCCAATTACAGCGGGAGNATAATCAAATGAAAATCGTACCTGCTTGAGTATAATATTGAACTGCTGCAGCGGTGCNAGATCCAGCCCCGGAAGGAAAATCCTTACACTCCGCGGGTAGAACTCCAGTTCAACCTGGAACGTATCCGGGAGAGGCAATCTCTGGCCATTACCAATGTCCAGCTGGATTTGAATACCAACATTCCGCAACGCGCGGACAGAACCGTCAAAATACCGGGGATTTTCCCATCCTTCGGAGGCGGGAACCACCTGAAAAGAATTCTCCTCATCCAGATTCACATCAACAGGCTGGCCGATTACCGATACGGAAACTGCGAGCCGGATTTTCAGGGCATCCAGCAGGTCCACTTCTTTGCCACCCAAATCAGGCAGCAAAAACAGAGAGGCAGGAAGCCCGTTTGCAGCATTAAATCCAACCCTGTAGTAAGGGGACGAAATTTCGTCATGAACCGGGTCCACAGAAATCAGATCCGGAACCTCCATCGGTACCGGAGCAGAAAATTCACAAAAATAGAGGGTTCCGCTCTGGCCTAATAGCGCATCGTCAATTTGAATCTCGTACCACTGAAGGGCCTTTAATCCGGAAATCTCGGGGACCGTTCCTTCAGGGGCTGCATCTCCGAGCTCACACATCAGTGTAACCATTTCATCAGTCGGTTGCACAACGTATCCCGATCCAGGTACAGGGGAACGGCCGGCAAAGCCCGGGTCAATCT
Organism: Deferribacteres bacterium JdFR-76; assembly: GCA_002011685.1. Lineage (GTDB taxonomy): Bacteria > Zhuqueibacterota > JdFR-76 > JdFR-76 > JdFR-76 > JdFR-76. The sequence continues at coordinate 2,301 of MTOL01000123.1, read as the reverse complement.
GAAATGCTGCCGCATGCCAAGAGCCGCTGCTGTCCTGGTAGGAAAGCAAAAACAGATTTCCCGAATTTTTGCCAACAAACGCTGGAAACTGACGGAGTTTTAAAACCAGGGGCCGATGGTCAGGAAGCTGGGGATGTCCGTTCCGGAACGGCAGCAGCGAAAAACCCAATATGAGAAAAAAAGCGGCACGCAAACGCAAGGAACCCTCCTTCCGGGAGACCGTCGCGGTTTTTGTCAGGTTCACCGATGCATAATAATCATTCCAGCGGGGAAATTCCAGTGCTTTTTGCGGGGGCGATCCCGGAGGTACTTTCTCAGGAAAGAAAACCGGCAAATGGTGTCCGAGAAAAAGGAGAAAAGGGATTTCTCAAGCGGATTCGGCCGGGCAGTGAATTATGAAAATTTTTAAAAATGCTGAAATAAAACGGAATTTTCTTGACACTCATGCCAGAGAAAATAAATTTATTTTGGTTTTGCGGGGGATTTCGCGACGGTGATATGGTGTGAACTGGTCAAAGGAGGTACGTATGGCGAAGGGCGAGAAGTTGAATCCATTCGAAATCGCGCAGAGGCAGCTGGACGAAGCGGCCGAGAAGCTGGGTCTGGACGAGGCAACCCGCGAGTTTCTGCGCTGGCCCATGCGGGAGTTCAAGGTCACCCTGCCAGTACGCATGGACGACGGCACGGTAAAGGTTTTTCACGGTTACCGTGTGCAGTACAACAACGCCCGCGGACCGACGAAAGGCGGATTGCGCTGGCATCCGGACGAAACCATCGACACCGTACGGGCCCTTGCTGCATGGATGACGTGGAAGACGGCCGTTGTGGACATTCCGCTGGGTGGTGGAAAGGGCGGCATCACTTGCAATCCGAAAGAGCTCTCTGAGCGAGAAAAGGAACGTCTGGCCCGGGCCTACATTCGCGCCGTTGGCCGGGTTCTGGGCGTCACCAAGGATGTTCCGGCTCCGGACGTCTACACCAACCCGCAGATTATGGCATGGATGATGGATGAGTATGAAACCCTGATGGGCGAGAACCATCCCGGAGTCATCACCGGAAAGCCCATTCCGCTGGGCGGTTCTCAGGGCCGGAACGATGCAACAGCCCGCGGGGGCATCTACGTGGTGCGGGAAGCGTGCAAGGTAAAGAACATGGATCCGGCTAAAGCCACATACGCCATTCAGGGTTTCGGGAACGCCGGCCAATTCGCCGCAACTCTGCACAAGGAAATTCTGGGTGGCGGGAAACTGGTAGCAGTTTCCGACTCCAAAGGTGGCGTGTACAATCCTGACGGCATCGATCCGGAAGCCATTGTAAAATACAAGCTGGAAACCGGCCAGGTTTCCGGATTCCCGGGCACCAAACCGATTTCGAACGAGGAGCTGCTGGAGCTGGATGTGGACATCCTTTATCCAGCCGCTTTGGAAAACGTGATTACCGAGGAAAATGCGCCGCGCATTAAGGCCAAGATCATCTGCGAGCTGGCCAACGGACCGACCACGCCGGAAGCCGATCACATTCTCTTCAAGAACGGCAACTTCGTGCTGCCGGACTTCCTGGCCAATGCCGGTGGCGTGACCGTATCGTACTTCGAACAGGTCCAGAACACTTACAACTTTTACTGGGATCTGGAAGAAGTACACCGGATGCTGGACCGGAAGATGACCAAGGCCTTCTACGACGTGTACGAGATGCACAAGAAGCACAATGTACACATGCGTCTGGCGGCATATATGGTAGCCGTCTCCCGCGTGGCCGAGGCTTGCAAACTGCGCGGTTGGGTCTGATTCCCGGCTTTTTAAGCCGCAAGGGCCTCAGGGGGCTTCTCCTGAGGCCTTTTTCTTTTGAATGGAATTTCTGTACAGCCAATATTTGCGGATTTCAAAAGAGGAAGGACTTCGGGGATTCTCCCGGCATCCGGGCCGTTCTTTTTCTGCATCCTCACTGAAAGTGCGGCTCGCGGTACTCGCCAAATATTTCGCGCAATACTCCACAAATCTCGCCGAGCGTCGCATATGCTTTCACCGCGTCAATGAAAGCCGGCATCAGGTTCTGGCCCGATGCTGCGCAGGTTTTTACCTGTTCCAATGCTTGCTGGACAGCCCGGGCACTGCGCTGTCTTTTCAGCCGTTCAAGCCGGTCAATCTGTTCCCGCTGAACCCGCTCATCCACGCGTAAGAAATCCACTTCCGGCTCTTCTTCCATCCGGTAGGCATTCACGCCTACCACGACCCGCTGGCCGGATTCGACCTGGCGCTGATACTCGTAGGCAGCCCGTTGAATTTCCCGCTGGGGATAACC
>MTOL01000206.1 GCA_002011685.1 Deferribacteres bacterium JdFR-76 | reverse complement strand
GCCTGGACGACGATGTGGATCTGATCATGGGCACATTCAGCAAATCGTTTGCTTCTCTGGGTGGGTTTGTGGCGGGTGAAGCCCTGGTGATAGACTACATAAAACACCATGCCAGGTCCCTGATCTTTTCAGCTAGTATGCCACCTTCGGCGGTGGCTGCTGTGATCGCTGCCCTGGAAGTGATCGAGCAGGAACCGGAACGCATCGAGAGGCTGTGGCGCAATACCCGGAAAATGTGGGAAGGGTTCAAAAAGCTGGGGTTCAACATCGGCAATACTCAAACGCCTATTGTGCCTATTATCATCGGCGACGATATGAAAACTTTTCAGTTCTGGAAAATGCTTTTCGAAAACGGCGTTTATGTCAATCCGGTGGTGAGTCCCGCTGTTCCACCCGGAATGTCTCTCTTGCGAACCAGCTATATGGCCACACACACCGACGAAGAGCTGGATACCGTGCTGCACGTCTTCGAAAAGGTTGGACGCCAGCTGGGTGTTATTCCATAAATCCACGATTGCCCTGGCGCGTTTGCTGAACCGGTGGGAGGCTATGGGCGGTCGAGGCCGGAACACGGCAGCCTTGTATCATTCGCCGTGCAGCTTGCGTGTTTTACAGGGAAGTGTTTTTCTTTGTGAAGGAGGGGTTTTTTATGAACCGCGAAGAGATTTTAAAGCAGGTTGAAGAAGATGAAATTGATTTTATCAGCCTCCAGTTCACCGATTTGCTAGGCGTTGTGAAGGAAGTGATCATTCCGGTTTCCCAGCTGGAAGAAGCGATCGAATATGGCATTTGGTTCGATGGTTCTTCGGTGGAGGGGTTTGCCAGGATTCAGGAGAGCGATCTGTTTCTGAAACCGGATCTTTCCACTTACGGAATTGTGCCCTGGCTGCGGGAAAATGGGCGCACCGCCCGGTTTATCTGTGACATTTATGGCCGTGATGGCCAGCCTTTCGAGGGAGATCCGCGACATGTACTCCGGCGCGCCATGCAGGAAGCGGAAGAAATGGGTTATATGTTCAACGTGGGGCCGGAGCCAGAGTTTTACATTTTCCGCCGCTCACCGGAGGGCAACCCGCTACCACTGGATGTAGGAAGTTACTTCGATTTTGCTTCCCATGAGGGGTACCGGGTACTGCGGGAAATTCTGGATGCGCTGAAAAATTTCAACATTCCGGTGGAGGCGTCTCACCATGAGGTGGGAAAGGGGCAATTCGAGATCGATTTCAAGTACAGCAACGGTCTGGAGACCGCAGACCGGATCTTAACACTGAAATACACGGTCAAAAAGATTGCTCAGCGCCACGGGCTGGAGGCAACCTTCATGCCCAAACCGATTTTTGGTGCGCCGGGAAACGGCATGCATACCCACCAGAGCCTGTTTGATATCAAGCGGAAGCGGAATGCCTTTTACGACGACCGCGATCCGTACAATTTGTCGCGCGTGGCTTATCATTATATTGCTGGTATCATGAGCCACGTCAAAGCCATGTGTGCTGTTATCTGTCCAACTGTCAATTCCTACAAACGGCTTATTTCCGGTTTTGAGGCGCCGGTGTACATCACCTGGGCGCGCATCAACCGTTCGGCCCTGATCCGGGTACCGCAGTGGTTCCGGGGCAGAGAGCAGTCGGCCCGCATTGAGCTGCGCTGCCCCGATCCAACCTCCAATCCCTATCTGGCGCTGGCATTTATGCTGGCGGCAGGGCTGGATGGCATCCGCAACCGGTTGGAACCGCCTGAACCGGTGGAAGAAAACGTCTATCAGCTGGACGAGGAACGAATTCTGAAAGAAAAAATCGATGTGCTGCCCGGGTCCCTGGCGGAAGCAATCGAAGAGTTTAAGAAAGATCCGCTCTCGGAAAAGGTGCTGGGCGAACACCTGTACCGCCGTTACCTGGACATTAAAACAAAAGAGTGGAACGCCTTTAAAACCCAGGTAACCCGGTGGGAACTGGATCAGTATTTTGAAATGTATTGAGGAATGGAGCCCGTCGAAGAATACGCAGAGATCGATTCATCTTCCGGCAAATATTGTTTTGCCCACCGTTGCTCCGCAGCTCTTTCTGGCTGCATAATTCCTGCCAGCCTGACATCCCATTGCCCATCCATCATACCATGTCTGCAAAATAATAAGAAAAGGAGGGAGCCAAAGTGAGCCACCACATTCAAATTGTGCCCGTAAAATCCAAAAAAGATCTGAAAAAATTTATCCTGCTTCCCTGGAAGATCTACCGGGGAAATCCCTACTGGGTCCCGCCTCTGATTATGGATCAAAAAAATATGTTTAATCCCAAAAAAAATCCGTTTTTTGAACATGCGGATGTCCAGAACTTTCTGGCGCTGAAACATGGCGAAGTTGCAGGCCGCATCACAGCAATCATCAATCACAACCACAACCAGTTCCACAACGAAAAGACGGGGTTTTTCGGATTTTTCGAATCGGAAAACGATGAGGATGTGGCGAGAGCCCTGTTTGAGGCGGCGGAAGATTGGATCCGGGAAAGAGGGATGGACCGGATCCGNGGACCAATGAATTTTTCCACCAACGATACCTGCGGACTGCTTATCGATGCCTTTGATTCTCCACCGGTGATCCTCATGCCTTACAATCCGCCTTACTACAAAGAACTGATCGAGAAGGCGGGGTATGGCAAAGTTAAAGATCTCTACGCCTATTTTATGGACGATTCCACACCCATTTCCGATAAGGTGAAACGGATTTCCGACATCATCAAAAGACGCCATAACGTAACCATCCGTTCTGTCAACATGAAAAAGTTCCGCGAAGATGTGGAACTGGTTAAGATTGTTTACAACGAGGCGTGGAGTAAGAACTGGGGATTTGTTCCGCTTACTGATGCGGAGATTGATCACATAGCCAAGGAGCTGAAACCTGTAGTGGATCCGGATTTGGCCATCTTCGCGTTTGTGGATGGTGAGCCGGCCGGCTTTTCCCTGACCCTGCCGGATATGAACCAGGCGCTTATCAAAATCAATGGCCGCCTGTTTCCTTTTGGGCTAATCAAGCTTTTGTGGTACAGCCGCAAGATTGATACCGTGCGGGTGTTTATTATGGGTGTGCGGGAGAAATTCCGCCACCTGGGGATTGATGCGGTATTTTATTACGAAACTTACACGCGCGGTACCCGGAAGGGGTTCCACAAAGGTGAGTTTTCCTGGATTCTCGAAGACAATTACAACATGCGCAACACCCTGGAGAANATNGGANCGCGGATCTACAAAACCTACCGGATTTTTGAGAAAGAATTTTAGGTTACTTTTTTTCCATTGAGGAACGACCGGGTGATTTACCGGGATAGGGGGAGCGTTTCCACCTCTTTCTGAATGGGTGAAAGGGCCGTTTGCCAGATCCGTTTCCGGCGAGGTGCCGCTGTGTGCGGAAGCCG
>MTOL01000040.1 GCA_002011685.1 Deferribacteres bacterium JdFR-76 | reverse complement strand
TGGCGCATTTCCGGGGGTAAAGCTTTTCATGGCATAGCCCGCCACAACAAAATTCTTGTTTCCCAAGAAGCGGTCGGTAACGAAGCGGAAATCGACGCCAGCAACTCGGTTCACGGAAGTGGTTTCGGCTGGTGTTTTCTGGGTGTAAATCATTCCCACGTAAGACTGCCGGAGAACGTTCCGTTTGAACCGCAGCACCGTGTAATTTGTGGACTCCATCTCCTCGTGTTTTCCAGTCTGGATGGTCAAAGCGCCCACATCATAGCGGCCTGCCTTTCCGGACAGCCGGACCCCGGCCAGGATTGGAACCGGTTCTCTCGTGCGGGTCAACCCGATGCGACGGCTGTAAAAAGCCATGGCCCGGTGTTCGCTGCCAAACTGGAAGTTAGAGGCGCTTTCCAAGAAAAAATCACGTTTTTCCGGATAAAAGAGATTAAATCGTGTTAGATTGATCCGCACCTGGTCCGCCTCCACCTGGGCAAAATCGGTATTGAGGGTCAGGTCCAGGGTAAGCGTGGGGGTCAGCCCGTATTTCACATCCAGCCCCGTTTTGCCCGTTCGGCCCGTCTCGTACCCGTACCCTGGATATCCCTTTTCAAAACCTCCCGACATATAGGGCATCAGTTCAATATGGTGCCCCCTCTCCACCGAACTGGAAAGCTCCAGTACACCGGCCTGCGTCAGCTGCAAAAGCCCATCGTTGCGGCGCCAGGCCTTCCACAAATCCTCTTCATTTTTCCGAGCAATCATCCTCCGAAAGTTAATCCCCCAGCGCTGCACGTTCTCCTCTTTGAACCGCAGCGTCCGGAAAGGGATTAAAAACTCTGCACTCCACCCTTCTTCGGTAATGGCCGCGCGCACGTCCCAGATACCGTCCCAATTGGGATCCATCCGTTCCCGGCCAAATCCGAGCTGNGCGTCAAACTTCGCACCGTTTGGATTGGTGGCAAAAAGAAACCCACTGCGCTGGTCAAAAAATGTGTCAAGGACCAGGGCAAAATTGTCGTCCCGCTCCAGATCCGAATCGCGCTCCATTTCCTTGGCGATGATTTTTTCCGGCTCGGAGTCGTAGCAGATCACCCCCACATAGAGATATTTACGGTCCATGAGGATGCGTACTTCTGTCCGTTCGCTGGCGGGCTCCCCTTCGTTAGGCTCCCTCTGGCGAAATGTATCCACTACCTGGGCCCGTTTCCAGACTTCCTCGGAAAGAACCCCATCCAGCCGGATGGGAGTCTGAATCAGCGTGGCGCGCAGATCAGCACGGTCGTTTTCCAGTTCACCTGCCGAAACCGTCGCTGCATGTTTAAGAAGAAGCAAAAAGAAAGCCAATCCAGCAATTGTCTTCCTGTCCATAGCGTTACTCCACATCAGGGTTTAGATCTGGTTCGTGTTGCAGGTCAAATTGTGATACCAAAAAACCTGTAAATGAAAAGAAATTGACCGGAAAATTTCAAATAAATCCGGTAGGGTAGTAATCGCCGCTTCATCCCTCCATTTCAAAGGATTTTTAATACAAAACAGAAGGGAAAACCGTTCAAAAAACTCTCCCCCTATAAGAAAAAAAACCCGCCCGAAAGGGCGGGTTGCGTCGCATCAAGAAACTTCCGCCAGTATTTCTTCGCGGAGTGGAACCTCCGCCTTCTGGCCCGGGACGATGGTGGAGGCAAAAACCCAGTTTTCGCAAAAAGAGGGAATGTAGGCTTCATGATAGTCCACAAAGCCAAAATGTTTTTTGAGGAGCCGGTCAAACAGGTCCCTGGTTTCGCGGTCAAATTCGGAACAGCACTGGATGCTGATAATGCCTCCCGGGCGGACGCTTTTCCGCACCAGCGAAAACACTTCATCAAAATAGGTTTCACGCTCCCGGTGGACAAAGGCTTCCGGATATGTGGTCAGATCGTACACCAGGCCGTCAAATCCGCTGCGGTTTCTCAGAAAGTCGATGGGTTCAGCAATAACAACCTCCACCCTGGGATCATCAAAAGCACCCCGGTGGACGCTGGGCAAATATTTCTTTACTGCATCAATCACATCCGGATCGATTTCAGCCAGGCTGATCTTTTCGACCCCCATGCTCAGCAAATGATGCAGTAGGCCACCATTGTTCCCACCCAGAATGGCCACATGCTTGGGCGGAAGCTTGCGCCCGAGAAATGGACGCAGTAAATTCCGGTTGTACAAATCCGCATCGTATTCCGCAATCTGCACTTCGTTGTCCAGAAAAAGCATCCTGCCAAACGTGTCGTTCTCAATGATGTTGATCCGCTGATATCTTGAACGCTTGCTGAACAGATTTTCTTTTACGTAATAGCGAACTTCAAACCCATTCACCGAGAATGCACTGAGATACCCGTTCTGCTCAATGTAAATTGGATTGCCCCGAATAATTTTCACCACCCGCTGCGTTTTGGGCTGCAGCTTTTCTGCCAGAAAGTGATAGAGCCGCCACGGGTTACGGTCGCTAGGCGAGCAGGTAAAAATATCAAGCGACATATGGCCAGCTTCCGGATAGGTATGCAGTGCAATATGAGATTCGCTCACAATGGCCACAACGGTAACACCCACCGGATGAAACTGGTGGCTGGTCATTTTTACCACATGAAGCCCGCTAACCTGTATCCCTTCCTGGAGCAACGCCTCCAGACGCTCCCTGTCATTGAGAATCTCGCTATCGCACTGAATAAATTCTCCTACCAGCTGAATCCCTGTTGGTTTCATCTTCGCTCTAATCTCCTTTCTTTTTGAAATTCCCCACCAAACTTCTTGCCAGCAAATACACTTTACCCATAGCCGGAACAGCACCTGCGGGAAAAAAATCTTTAATGCAATGGAAAAACAAAAGGAAGAAAAGCTGAAAAATGCGGGAACGAAATCTTAAAAAATTGGAGACCAAATAAAACTGACAACAATTAGCGGGACGAAATAGGACAGGATAGAACAAGCCTATGCGAGGGATTCCCCTCCATCCACCCGTGCGAAGCCACGGAACCGGATATCGCAAAAACTCCTTACCCGTGTAGAATACCATCGAACTGTTCGCAGTCAAGTAACGCCACTCATAAAATCCCAAAAATTCCGTTCAAAACGCCTCTAAATCCGATGCAGAAAAAAGCAAATCGTTACAGACAGGGTTCGCAAAAAATGCGTTGAATATTATAACAAGATCCTTATCCGATGTCAAGAAAAAATCACCTGAATTTCCAACGAGCAGGATTCGAGAAATTCTCACGGCATCGTTCAGAAAAACGGCCAGGCATTGCACCCCCAGTGGCAAATGCATTCCACAAAACCGGATCCTCTCAGGACAGGACTGTTCTGGTCTTCCACCGTTTTTCCCCGCATCCTAAGCCGCAGTCCCAACGTATCCACCTTTTTCCGGGAGCAGAACAAAAATTTTTTGCTTTCAATCTTCTGCTATTCTGGA
>MTOL01000442.1 GCA_002011685.1 Deferribacteres bacterium JdFR-76 | reverse complement strand
AATAATAGCTCCCATGCTGGCGATTTCATCTTCCATCTGAATAAACGTTCCGCCCACCTCCGGCAGACGCCGGGACATGTACTCGGCAATTTCCGAAGAGGGCGTAATGGGATACCCGGCATAGAAGCGGCAGCCTGCCATAATGGCCGCTTCGGCCAGCAGGTGGTTTCCCTCCCACAGTTCCAATCTATCGCTCACGGTAAACCTCCTTGCCTTGCTCTCTTCATATTAGTAAACCTTGATCGCAAAATCTGGACAGTGCACTTCACACAGCATACACCGTGTGCACTTCTCCAGATTGACCACCTCCACTATGTACCCTTCCCACTTGGATGGTTCTTTGCGCATGGCCAGAACATTTTGCGGACAAATATCCACACAAATGTCACATGCCTTGCAATTTTCAAAAATTACTTCGATACGCACGGGCGGCTTCTCTTTCTTCTTTACGCTGGCTGCCGTCTTTGCCTCTTCCATCTTTACATCCTCCCTTTCCTTTTATATAAAAAGATGCGATTCCTCGGGTAAGGCGATCGCATCCCGGTCTTAAATGGTTGAGGTCGGTTTCTTCTTTCGTTTCTAACTTACCGTCCCAGGACAGACTTGACGGTCTGACCGATCTGGGCAGGGCTTTCTACAACATGAATTCCGGCCTCACGCAATGCTTTCATTTTTTCGGCGGCTGTGCCTTTACCGCCAGAAATAATGGCCCCTGCATGGCCCATGCGCCTGCCCGGCGGTGCCGTTCGACCTGCCACAAAAGCCACCACCGGCTTGGATACATTTGCCTTCACAAACTCTGCCGCTTCTTCTTCTGCCGTACCACCGATTTCGCCAATCAGTACCACCGCCTCTGTTCCCTCATCCTTCTGAAACAGCGCCAGGGCATCCACAAAAGTGGTGCCAATAATGGGATCTCCTCCAATACCAATGCAGGTTGATTGGCCCAGTCCCAGCTCCGTAAGCTGATGCACAGCCTCATATGTCAGGGTTCCGCTCCGTGAAACCACCCCTATGGTACCTGGCGTGTGAATAAATCCGGGCATAATCCCCACTTTGGCCTTTCCAGGCGAAATGANCCCCGGGCAGTTGGGACCGATAAGCCGGGTGGGCCGCGACCGCAGGTAGTGCCGCACCTTCACCATATCCAGAACCGGAATGCCCTCGGTAATACAAACCACCAGCCGGATCCCAGCATCTGCGGCCTCCATGATGGCATCGGCAGCAAATGCAGGCGGAACAAAGATGACTGACGTATTGGCCCCTTCATTGCGGACTGCCTCTGCCACTGTGTTGAAAACAGGCACCTTCCCATCAAATTTCTGACCGCCCTTTCCGGGCGTCACCCCGGCAACTACCTGTGTCCCATACTCCATCATCTGCCGGGTGTGAAACGAACCTTCACTTCCGGTTATTCCCTGAACAACCAGCCGGGTCGTTTCATCAACCAGGATACTCAATTTTGACCTCCATGCCTTTTTCGTTGAACATCAACTTTCCTTGACAGCCGCCACCACCTTTTCCGCCGCATCTTTTAGATCACGGGCCACGGTAAACTTCAATTCGGAACGGTTCAGCAGTTCGGCCGCTTCTTCCGCATTTGTACCCTGCAGCCGGATGACCACAGGGACATCGATCTGCACCTTCTTGGCTGCCTCAATAACCCCTTTGGCCACCCGGTCACATCGGACGATGCCACCAAAAATGTTGATCAGCACCGCTTTCACATTCTTATCTGCCAGCAGAATGCGGAAACCATTTTCAACCGTTTCGGCACTGGCAGCGCCGCCCACATCCAGGAAGTTTGCCGGTTCAGAACCTGCCAGTTTGATGATGTCCATGGTGGCCATTGCCAGCCCGGCCCCGTTTACCATGCAGCCCACTTCCCCATCCAGCTTGATGTAATTCAGATGGTACTTGGACGCTTCCACCTCCAGCGGCTCTTCTTCGTGAATGTCGCGCATTTCCACCAGATCCGGATGCCGGAAGAGCGAATTGTCATCCAGATTGATCTTGGCATCCAGAGCCAAAACCCGGCCATCCCGGGTCACCACCAGCGGATTGATCTCGGCCAGAGAAGCATCGCTTTCCACATAAGCCCGGTACAGGCCGGTCATAAACTTGACGGCATTTTTAAACTGATCGCCGCTCAGGCCCAGCCCGAACGCAAGCCGTCGTGCCTGAAACGGCATAAACCCGACGCCCGGATCCACATATTCTTTCAGGATCTTCTCCGGAGTTTCGGCTGCCACTTTTTCGATTTCCACTCCCCCTTCCGTGCTGGCCATTACCACCAGCTGAGACCTGGAACGGTCCAGCACAATACCCAGGTACAGTTCGCGTTCGATATCCATCTGTTCTTCCACCAGCACCTTGCGGACCACTTTCCCTTGCGGCCCTGTCTGATGGGTGACCAGCGTCTTGCCAATCAGTTCGCCAGCCAGCCGTTCCGCTTCCTCCGGAGAATTGGCCAGCTTGATCCCCCCCGCTTTACCGCGCCCCCCTGCGTGGATCTGGGCCTTAATGACAACCTTTCCACCCAGCTCTTCCGCAATGGCCCGCGCTTCTTCTGATGTGAAGGCCACACGTCCCTTGGGCACAGCCACGCCAAACTTCCGCAAAATCTCCTTGGCCTGGTACTCGTGAATATTCAACGGACCCTCCTCCGGATTTTGGTTTAAATTCCCTTTTCTGCCCTAATCCTTGACGATGCGCGTTCCAGTCTTACCCTGCATCGCATCCAGATGCTTTTCCACTGACGTAATGATACAAACTTCGCCTCCTTCGCGCAAGAAGTTGATGGCCGCTTCAATTTTGGGCCCCATACTTCCTGCCGGAAACTGCCCCTCTTCCAAATACTTCTGCGCCTCGCTAACCGTCAGTACATCCAGTGCCCGCTGAGTGGGTTTTGCGAAATCCAGATAGACCTTCTCCACCGCCGTGAGGATGTACAGTTCCTTGGCACCAATTTCCCGGGCAAGCACCGCAGAGGCCAGATCTTTATCGATCACACCGTCCACACCTTCGTACGTGCCATCCTTTTCCACGTACACTGGGATGCCTCCGCCGCCGACCGTGATCACAATTACCCCGTCCTCAAAAAGTTTGCGGATGATGTTGCGTTCGACTATGGTGATGGGTCGTGGTGATGGAACCACACGCCGCCAGCCGCGCCCCGGGTCTTCCTTGATGATCCAGCCACGTTCCTCCCGGAGTTTCTCCACTTCCTCTTTTTTGTAAAACGGCCCCACAAACTTGGTAGGGTTCAGAATGGAAGGATCATCTTTATCCACAATAACCTGAGCAGGGATAGTAACCACTTCTCGGCCGATTCCCCGCTTGATCAGCTTATTCTGCAGCGACTGGCCGATCATGTACCCCATTCCGCCACAAAGATCCGCAACAAGTACCCCCAGCGGAACCGGAGGGACCAG
>MTOL01000267.1 GCA_002011685.1 Deferribacteres bacterium JdFR-76 | reverse complement strand
TACGGCATATCGAGCCAATCATCCGCCGGCGGCTAGAAAAAATCCGTTTTTACGGCGGGCGGGTTACCGTGGTCCTTCCGGCTACCGACGTGCGCCCGCGAAAGAATGGCGGCGGTACGCTGCGGGAAAAAGGCCGAAAATACCTGAACCGTATTTTCCGCTTCTGGCAGAAAGAAGAGGGCGAGATGCCTGATTATGAAGTGAGCGAGGATGTGGTTCGCAAGGAGTGGGTGCCGCGGGCACGTGTGGTGGGCCGGGCGGTGCGGGCTGAGCTGGAAGGGTTTCCGTTCTCGCTGCTGGCAAGGTCCGGTGCAGACGAAATGGTGGCCTTTCTGGAAATCGGACAGCGGCACGGGGTGCTGGTAGTTGTTAAAGGGAGAGAGGTAGTGCATCATCAGCCACTGCCGCTTGCCATGGAAGATCTGATTCCTGCCGAATACCGAAACGATCCAGGCGCCGAGTCGAAGGTGCTGGAATTTCTACGTTCCATTGAGGTGCGCATTCACGATCGGCGGGTACGGTTTGTTTATTCTTCCAACCAGGAAGATCTGGATGTGGATGCGGTGCGGCATCACCTCAAGATCTTTTTCCGGAAACTGGAACGGTTTCTTCTGGAGGTTCGCAACCGGAAGGGAGCGGGCGAGCTGCTCACATTTCGTAAGCTGTACCTGGCCGGAGGAGGGGCGCTGTTTCCCTGGTTGCCTTCGCTGTTGGCACGGAAGCTGGCCGTTCCTGTGGAGATCCTGCGGCCCATTACCGGGGTGATTCACTCCGCCAAAGGGTTCAATTCCGGCAGGCTCCAGTACGTGGAACCTCTTTTTGCCGAAGCAATGGCGGCGGCTCTCTCCGGACTGGAGGGGCCGAAACGAAAAGGTTTTGACATCGGGCCTCAGCTAAAATGGTTTCTTCCGTGGAACTGGCATTTTGCCCGGGGATTCCGGAAAACCGCCCTTTCGCTGGCTATGCTCAGCTTGCTGGCCTTCCTTGGGCTCTCGGCGCGGTACAATCATCTGGCCCAGGAAGATGCCCGTTTGCGTCTTCTGGTGGAAGATTACCGCACGGAAATCCGCGGGGTGAAACAGTTGCTCCGTTTTTCCCTTGCGGGTTTGCCCTCCGAAAGATGGAAACCCAAAATTCCTGGGAGTGAACGGATCAGCCCGGTACTGGCTGCCATCAGTGAATCCATCCCGGTGGGGGCATGGATCGACCGCATGGATTATGTTCCCGCCGGAAGCATCCGCGAATTCCGCCTAAGGCGGATGCGTACAGCACCAGGAAAGATGGCAGTGCGAATTCACGGGAGGGCGATTTCGGAAAATTACATCAGTGAGTTTTACAACTCGCTCTACCAGAGTGGGTATTTTACCCAGCTAATCTTGAAGCGTCCGGACGGCAATCCAGAAATCGCAGAAACACTGCCGTTCCTGATTCTGGCCAGAGTGAGGGATGACTTATGAAAGGGTACCGGCTTCACATTGCATTTTACACGCCGCTGTGGAGAAGGGTGGTGGATCTGGTGCGCATGCTCCGGTCTCTGGTTTTGTCTGTAGCCCTGGTTCTAGCACTGGCAAGTTTTATTTCCGTCCGGGTCGTTCCGCTGGCCGGTGATGTGCGGGTAATGATGCGGGAAATTGCCCGGCAGCGGCAGCAGGTGGACGAGCAAGAAAAAGAGCTGGAACGCTTAAGGCTTTCGGGCCCGTTCAGCCAGAACTGGCCACCGTATAAGTTTGTGGAATATAGCCGGGTTTGCCAGACCGAGGCCGATGTGATTTTTCGGCTTTTGCAGATCCGGAAAGAAACCGGGGTCAGATTTAGCGGACTGCAGGTGGCGCCTGTAGGGAAAGACGCTCAGATTTTCTCCTTTCAGCTGGAAATGAAAGGGTCATACGAGAACCTGTTTACGTTTTTAAGCCAGGCAGAGCGGGAATTCCATTTTTTCAAGCTGAAGGAGGTTCACTGGAAACCTGAGCTGAAGGATGGCAGGTATGAAGGCTATCTCATTGCAGACGTACGAGGATACGTCCAGTAGCCATCCGGTGGAAAAGGTGGCCGGTGCGTTTGCCTGGGCGGTGAATGGCATGGCCGTTATGGCAGCACTGGTTGTGCTGATCAATCTGTGGCTTCCGCATGGCGATCCGGATAGCGGGGAAGGAGATGGCTGGCGGTGGCGCGCGGTACAGGCAGTCGGTCCAGAAAGGGTCCAGGCAAGCACTGATGGGGTCCGTTTTGGGGCGGAGGACCGGCGGCTCCGGGATCCTTTTCGCCCAAGCGATCTGGAGGCAAAGCGGAAAAGGAAAAAAAGGCGCTGGAGCCCGCTGCAGGGCATAATGATGCGCAATGACCGCCCTTATGCCCTGATTGGCGGCCAGGTGGTGGGGCTGGGGGAGTGGGTTTTGGGGATGCGGGTTATTAACATTCAGCAGAACCGTGTGGTTCTGGCGAACCATCGAAAAGTTCGGGTTCTTTACCTTTACTGAATGGGTTACCGGATGGAAGAAGTTCAGGCAGCACTGGAAAGAATCCGGCGCAAGCTGGAATTATCGCAGCGCCAGATTTTGGCATACGGCCGCGATTTTGCCCAGCTCTACCGGCGCGAAAGGGAGGAACGGGCCCGGTTGGCCCAGGTACATGAAAAACTGCGCATTATTCTGGATAGCATGTCCGATGCGATGGTGGCCACCGATGGGCGTTTCCGGATTGTGGAATACAACCGCGCGTTCCGGGAACTGGCCATGTTGCCGGAGCGTCTGGAGCGGGCCGTTCCGCTTCCGGACGTTCTTCCGGTGGAGCCGCTGCTGGAACGAGCCAGGGAACTGCGGCCTCGGAGCCGCCGGCGTGTCCTGGCGGAATGGCAATGCAACACGCCAAAGCGCCGATGCTTTGAGGTGGTCATCAACCGGATCCGAAGCGGGCGGCAGCAGAGCGGGTATCTGTTCCTCTTCCGGGATGTGACGGAGCAGAAGCGTTTGGAACAGATGAAAAGCCGCTTTTTCACTTTTGCCTCTCATGAACTACAGGCGCCGCTTCAGGGTCTGCTGGGGTTCCTTCATCTGATGTACCAGGGACTGAAAGACCGGCTGGATGCGGAGGAGCGCCGGCATTTTGAATTCCTCATCGAATCCGGCGAAAACTTGCGGCTGATGACGGAAGACCTGCTCCGGCTGTCTCCGCGTGAGGGGAGCCGCAGTGAGAAAAAAGTGGCCCGGCTGGATAGCATCTTGCTGGATGCCCTGCGGCGGGTGAATGTGGATATTCAGGCGCTGGGATTGAACATCCGAAAAGAAGGGGCTTTCGATGCGGAAATCTGCGGCGATATCGAAATGATGGTGAAAGCCTTTGAAAGCATTCTCAAGGTATTTACCCTGTACTGTCGGCCCGAAGCCACCCTATGGATCCGTGGGAAGCTCACCGGGCGGCGGATTCAGCTGGAGTTTTTTGATCCAGATCT
>MTOL01000307.1 GCA_002011685.1 Deferribacteres bacterium JdFR-76 | reverse complement strand
CCCGCATGGCGGCGAGCATCCCCGTAAGCATGATCGCCGCCGGGAGCTGGAAGATCACGGTTTGTCCTTCCACGGCATTCACGAAGAACGTGAATCCATAGACCAATCCAGCGGCCATGAGAAGCAAAACCGACCGCTGTTCCATCATTTTCCAGCGGATACGGAGTGAGGCGAAAAGGATTCCAAGAGCCATAACCAGGTTGCCGCTATCCCAGAGGATATGTCCGAGGCGTTCGTCGAAAAAGTAGGTGAGGGCGTGCAGCGGCGATGGCCCCGCCGGATCAACATGGCGGTGGATGGCATTGGCGGAAAGGTGCATGCCATGTCCTTCGACGAAGGTGATGCTGCCAAGGATCAAAAGCGCAGGAAGCCAGACGGGTACACCGGACCCTGTTCCGGCCAATTTCCTGTAAAGATTGAAGATGAGAAAAACAATGGCAAAGGGAGTTGTCAGGTCGAAGAGATCCGCAACGGCCAGCCCATTCCAGACATTCCATTCGAGGAAAGCGGGTAGAATATGGAAAACGGCGAACCCGATGCCGTAGAACATCAGACCATATGCAAGGCCATCCGGTGCTGCAGGAAGCTGTTCCGCAGTCCGGGAGCCGGGGTTCTGTGCGCCGCTGTTTCCATCCTTTTTTCCGACCGAAA
This sequence comes from Deferribacteres bacterium JdFR-76, assembly GCA_002011685.1. Taxonomy (GTDB): domain Bacteria; phylum Zhuqueibacterota; class JdFR-76; order JdFR-76; family JdFR-76; genus JdFR-76. Next base: position 2,808 of record MTOL01000307.1, on the reverse strand, counting down.
TTTTTGCGCCCGATTCACGGGAAAAAATGAACGGGTTCCCGCTCCGTTCCGTAGAGGCAGGCATTTGATCCTGCAGATACAAAAAGAGGTTCATTCGTCACCTCCATGGGGATCTATTTTCGATTGCCGGGCTTTTGTTTTCAGATGCCACCTGTTTTCTAAAATACATGTCCGAAATGGAAAAAGAGCCGCTGTCCTTCCCGGCTGATGCCCACATCCATGCGGACAACGAAATTTGCCAGATAATAGCGGAGTCCCCAGCCCCCGTTGCGGTGGAGCTGCCCAACAGAAAGGCGTCTGAGGGCCGGTGCCACCCTGCCTGCATCGACAAACAGCACCCCGCCGAGCTTCCGGTACAGCGGAAACCGGTACTCGACCGAGGCAAGGCACATAGCCCTGTCGAGGAAGCGGTCTGCTTTGTAGCCCCGGGCGGTCCAGCTGTCACCGATCTTGCTCATTTCCGGGAAAGGTACCTGACCGCGGACTTCCTGCCACCACAGGCGCGCAGCCAGAATATGTTTGGGCAACAGCTGCCGGTATATGCTCAGTTCGACCCGCTGTTTTACGAAATCCCAATCGCTTCCAACGGCAGGAGAATCCCACTCGATGGCATAAAAACACCGGAACCCTTTGTGCGGGTGGATCTGGCTGTCGCGGGTGTCCCACCGCACGCGCGCCGCAAAAAGAGAAATCTGTGATTCACCGGCCCCGGGCGTGAGCGGGGTGATCGTACCCCACTCCGGCTCGTATCCATAGACACTATAGGCCGTAAACCGGTAGCCGAATTCCGCCACAAAGCGGGGCGTGAAAGCACGGCTCAACGTTGCTTCAATGCGGGTGAATTCCTTTGTGAACTGAAAATTGTTGTCCTTTGAGTCGTTACCAATCCCAAAAAAATTGCTGCGGATGCGCTTGCTGTATTCCAGTTTCAGATCCAGGGCCGCAGGGTAGGCTTTGCCCTGGCGGAGCTCCGCATCGGGCACGGAAAAGGAAAATGCGTACCACTGTTCGCCCTTGCTGCTGCGGAAAAGGACCAGGTCGAAGGATTCGTCTTTCCGATACACATTTTTGACGGTTCCCTTGCCTCCGTAACCGAAGCCGATGTCGGAGTCATACATCAGAATTGGAAAAAGGCTCCAGCTAAAACGGCGGGACTGTATCCCGGACTCCTCTCCCGGACCGCTGGCTAAGACGTCCGCGGTCTGGCCAACGAGGAATAGCGCAAGAATCAGGATGCTGCATCTTCCAGAAATTGGCACCACGATGTATTCCTCCCTTTTTCCTGCATGATGCGGGATCGCCTGTCCGGGCCCGGGCAGAATCCTCCGCCAAAAGATCCCACCGGAGGAAAAGATTCCATCATTTCCCTTTCCAAAGATTCCACGCCGGCAAAAAGGGACAGGATTATGGCGTTTTCAAATTCGCAGGTCCGATTGGAAAAAACGCGCTTCTGGAAATGCGCACCAGCGAAGAGCCATTCGGACTCCGGTGAAAATCCTGGATGAGGGCGGGAGGTCGTGTTCGGGAAGCGGACCACCGGGAGGACTTCTCCCGGCCCTGCCGGACTGGCAATCTGGCCGCAGGGCCAAACGGCGATACCGAAACGGCCATGCAGATCCACATGCCGGTGCCGAAAACGGTTTGAAAACATCGACCTGGCATGCGCGGAAAGCGGCGTGCAGACAGAACGGATAAAATGTGCATCTCCGGACATGGGTTCGTCTCCTTTGTTCACATGCCCAAACATTCAAATACCGTTCCAGCAGGCTGGCACTGCGGAAGTATAGGATTATCAATGTGTTACAGAAGGCATTCTCCAGCGCAGGTTCCGGCAGAAGTACAATAAGATATACAGGGTGTCAAAAAAATTAGACAGGTCTGGGCGGTTCCGGAGCGGCGCTTTCCCGACGCAAAACAGGGGGACACAATCGCAGTTCGCATTTTCGGATCAACTCTTTATTCTAAAAGCGTGGCAGGTTGCCATCTATTTATTGCGAAACGGCCCGTTCATCCTGGAATTTCTGGTGTTCTTCAAACGGCTCTTTCAACTCGCTGACGAGTTTGTTCAAATAGGTTCTCTGGATGCCGAGTATGCGGGCGGCCCGGGTCTGGTTCCCTCCCGTCTGGCTGAGCGTTCGGCGGATCAGTTCCCTTTTGAATTCAGAAAGAGCTCTCCGAAGGGGACGGGGACGCAGGAGTTCCGCTTCTTGCGGTTCTTCTTTCGCAGCCAGGAATGGAAAATCCGTCTCCCGAAGAACGTTTCCCTTGGCGAGGAGCACAGCGCGTTCAATGGCGTTCCGCAGCTCGCGGATATTTCCGGGCCANGAATAATTTACAAGGGATTGACGCGCGGCGGGATCGATGGACAGGCCGGGCCTGCTGGCNTCCCGGGCGAATTTTTCCAGAAAAAANTCGATAAACAGCTCGATGTCTTCCCTCCGCTCACGCAGTGGGGGAACTTCGATGGGCAGAACNTGAATCCGGTAGTANAGATCCTCCCGGAAGGTTCCCTGCTCCACCCTTTCTTTGAGGTTGCGGTTCGTGGCACAGATGATCCGCACATCCGCACGCTGGGGAGCGGTTCCGCCAAGGCGCGTGAATTCCCCGTATTCGAGGAAGTGCAGGACTTTGGCCTGAACGGGTGGGGGCATTTCGGCAATCTCATCCAGGAAAAGCGTGCCCCCGTTTGCCAGCTCAGCGCGGCCCTTTTTCAGCCGGTAGGCGCCCGTAAATGCACCACGCTCGTGCCCGAAAAGGTCGCTTTCGAGCAGCTCTTCCGAGAGTCCAGCACAGTTAATGTACACAAAA
>MTOL01000344.1 GCA_002011685.1 Deferribacteres bacterium JdFR-76 | reverse complement strand
CTTTTTCGAAATAATGGAAAGGAGAAGCGTTTTTCCGGGATTTTTGCTTCCAGTGCTTCTTTCCGGCGCGCGGCAATGGCCTTGTGTTTGGCAAAGGAATCAGGCGCCAGTTCCAGAAATCTTGCGTAACATGCCACGGACTGAGCTAATTTTCCAAGGCTTTCATATGCCAGCGCACAGTTCAACCAGGCTTCCGGATAATCCGGCTGTATTTGCAGAGCTTTCCGGTAGCACTTTGCAGCCTGGTTCAGGTCGTTCAATTTTGTCCAGGCAATTCCCAGGTTGTTCCAGGCCTCGTAATAATCGGGTTTAATACGGATTGCTTTGCGGTAGGCCTCCACAGCCTCCTCGTTGCGATCCAGCCGGTTGAGTGTGTTCGCCAGATGAAAATACCCGGGTGCAAACTGTTTATCGAGCCTTGTTGTTTCGCGGAAGCACTCGGCCGCCTCTTCCAATCGTCCCAGAAGATTCAGCGTAATCCCCTTCTGGAACCAGGCCCCAAGATAATTGGGATCCGTTTCGCTGGCGCGGGCATAATATTCGAGGGCTTCTTCCGTCCGGTTTAGCGCCCGAAGTGCATTGGCTTTCAGCGTATAGGCTTCCGGATTCTGTCCGTTCACTACAAGCGCCTCATCGAAACTCTTCACCGCTTTGGCCGGCGATTTCAGCGCCATAAACGCGAGTCCCCGGTTGAGCCACGCCTCTTCACGGTCCGGATTGATTTTGATGGCTTCATCGCAGCAGCGGATACACTCCTGATATTCCTCCTTCTCAAAATAGACGCCGCTCTGGTTTACCCATGCCACACCCGTGGGATACCATTTCACAGACAGACGGTATTTTTCCAATGCCTCATCCAGATTGCCCTCCGAAAAGGCCCGGTTTCCGCTCCGCCACATTTCCAGAGCCTGCAATTTCTCCGTCAAACTTGCTTCCGTATCGCGTTCCATTTCGCTTTCAAAAACGCTTTCCAGAAAGATCATCTTATATTCACGGCCCTCCATTATCCGGCGCCAGAACTGCGGCCGGAGAACAGCTTTCCGGCTTTCTGTCTTCATCTGCCTGAAAAGAAACAGAGCATCATAAATCAGCACCAGCGCTACAACCACGCCGATTACCAGCAACGTAGTGGCCGTCTGCAGATGGGTATATTCGAGAAAAATGGAATGGGCAATTGCAAGCAACCCTGCCAGGTTGGCCAGAAAAAAAGGCGGCCATTTACCCTTCACAGAGTAAAAGAGAAGCACGATAAAAAACACCAGTGCCAGTCCGTTAGCAATCAAAAAGATGATCATTGTTCACCCGTCTTGGCTTGTTCGTTTTCCACCGGCTCCCTGCTGCGCTCCCCACGGCTGGGAAGCCATGGCTGGAGCGGACAGACTTCACAGAGCGGATTCCGCCGGCAAAAATGATGGCCGACGTAATCAATCAGCGCATGGAATTCGTTGAAAAGGGCGGCGTCCCTGGGAAGATTCCGGTGGAAATATTCCTGAAACGCATCGTAAGAAACTGGACCATCCTTCCATTCATGCCGGTCAAAAATCCGGTGTGTGTAAGCATCTATAACAAAATACGGCTTTTCCAGAGCATAAAGAAGAATCGAATCAGCCGATTCCGGACCAATCCCACGGATCGATAGCAATTCCTCCCGCAATGTTTCAGGGTTTTGATCAGCCATTTTTTGTACATCGCCGCCGTAGCAGTCCAGAAAATACGAGACGAAATCTTTTAGCCGCCTGGCCTTTTGGCGGAAGTAACCGGAAGGCCGCACCAGTTCTTCCAGTTGTTTCAGTGGCAGTTCGGCTATTTTCTCCGGATTGAGAGCCCTTTCCGCTTTCAGATTCTGAATGGCCTTTTCCACATTTTTCCACGCGGTATTCTGCGTTAAAATTACACCAACCATCACCTCAAAAGGCGATTCTGCTGGCCACCATCCCCTCGGCCCAATTTCCGTTAGGAGATGCCGGTACACCTCCAGCAATTCTTCTTGTGAAAGAACAAAATTTGCCATGGATTATTTTCCATCGTCGTAAAACTCGCCCACATCCGGCCCGCCCATGAACGTCGCCCGTTTTGGAAAAAGACTGAAAATACCACCCGTGTGAATAAACAGGATGTTCTGCTTCTCTTTAAATCGCCCCTTTTCAATTTGATCAACCAAGCCGTACATGGCTTTTCCCGTGTAGGTGGGATCCAGAAAAATTCCTTCTAGCCGTGCAACCAGTTTGATAAGTTCCAATTCCTCCGGGCGGCTCCGCGAATACCCTTCTCCCACATAACCATCGATGAGCTGGATGTCGTCTTCCGTTACATAAGTAGGTTGATGATATCTTTCGCGAAATTTTTCCAGCAGTTCGCCGATCCGTTTCTGGAAATACCTCGCATCATCGCAGACGTTGATGCCGTAAACCGGCCATTTGCGGCCATAGGCCCGTAACCCGATGAGCAATCCTGCCTGTGTTCCCCCCGATCCCGTGGCACAAACAACGGCGTCGAACTCTGGCAAATGCTCGCGTTCCTGCTGCTGGATGATTTCCCGTGCGGCATAGACATATCCCCACACGCCGATCTCATTGGATGCCCCTTCGGGAATAATATAGGGACAGTATCCCTTTTTCCGCAGTTCCTCTGCCATTTGGCTCATAATTTCATCACGGCGCTCATATTCTTCCCTCGAAATGAAAGTTATATCGGCATTTAGCAGCGCATCAAGAAGAAGGTTGCCGTCCGGCGCGGGACCGGGCTGGCCGCGCAGAACAAGATGGGGATGAAGTCCCAGCTGACGTGCAGCTACCGCTGTGGCCCGCGCATGATTCGAACCGATCCCCCCGGTGGTAATCACCGTGTCTGCACCTTTTCGCAACGCGTCGGCCAGCACGAATTCCAGCTTCCGCACCTTATTGCCCGTAAGCCCAATCCCCGTAAGGTCATCCCGTTTGATGTAAATGGTGGGCCCTCCAATATACGAGCTCAGCCGCTCAAGCCGCTGAATGGGGGTGGGAATCCGTGCTAGCCGGATTCTTTTGGGAAATCGCATCGTCACCTCCGCAGTAACCTAACCATCAGGAATTTCTTAACTTAATGAATCCATAAAGTAACAGACAGCGTGTTTTAAATCAAGGGAAAAATGCGACCTACTTCTCCGGATTTTCTGAAAAAGTGTTCCAAAATTTCGCCATCAGGCATTTTGCGCTATCCATGGGCCGGATTTTTGGAACTGCATATACTCTTTCCTCCAAACCGGCATCCCCGAAAACCCGCCCCGTAGGCGGCGCAACGCTCAGGTCCCCTGTTTCCATCCCCCCCTCTCCTATATCCAAGCTCAGTCCCCGAACAGGCGAACCTTTTCCTCCTCGCCGTTTATTCGGCAGAAGCACACCCTTACCTTTGCCGGCAGCCGCAGCCGTTACCATTCTATTTTGGCAACTACGTATTTGCCGCGCCTCCCGCAGAACGATCTG
>MTOL01000116.1 GCA_002011685.1 Deferribacteres bacterium JdFR-76 | reverse complement strand
TTTTCACGGAATCACTGTTCCACTTTTCTAATTATGAACGTTTCGCTTCGCCGGGCAGTCTCTCCGGAGATCAGATCTTCCACCTGCACAATTAGCCGGTATCTCCCTTCATCCATACCCTGCAGGCGGAGGATCTGGTAATGGTTCTGGCTGGGTCCGCGTCCCCGGTACTCATAGGAACTAACCACTTCCATCGTCTGCGGCTGGAAATGCAGCAGGCGTGAAAGCAGATTCCTGAGATTTTTCTTCGCCGAATCGCGGCGCAGCACAAAAGAGATCCGGTAACGGGAATTTCCCGCCGCATTCACGCTCAGGCCATAAATCTCAAAATAGAGGTGAAGATCCTGACCGGACCGAAACGTCTTTTCGAAATTGGGATAGACCCGGATCCGGCGGCGGGATACCCGGGTCAGGTCGGTGCGCAGCCGGATCGCGTTGGCCAAGATGAGATCACTCAACACCGGGCCGGAAACGGTCTCATCCTCAACCGTAAGGGTATCCAGAAAGCGGCCGGCGTGCTTTCCTTGCGGGTCAAAATATTCCAGGGCCAGAATATGACTACCTGCATTCAGGGCCACTGAATCCACATCCAGAAAATAATCTTTCCCGTAGGGCTGGCCAAGGTATGCCTCCAGAAGTACACTTCTTCGACGCTCAAATACCGGAGTCCAGGTGCTATCGAATACAAAGACCCCCTTTTCAAGGCGGGCCGTTACCCGGTTTTCATTCCGAAAAAAGAGCCGGTTCACCGCGCCCACCGGAATGCCGGTATAGAAATAATAGACCCATCCCCTTTCTGGCGAAAAGAAACGGCGAAGAACAACGGGAAGGGTAAAATATCCTCCACCAAGATCCGGGATGTAAAACTCCGGAAGTTCCCGGACCAAACGCCGGTAAATGTCCAGATAGTCATCGTAAGGGCCTTCGCCCCACTGGAATCTATATTCTCCCGAAAGAAATCGATCCTCAAACACAAACTGAAACCCGGGGTATTCCCAAATTTCTTTGCTTGGGACCAGTGGATTCCCCACATCCAATCCCGCCTGCAGAGAGGCCCGGGTTTTGTAACGTTTCAGTGGATTGCCATACCGGACATAGACTTTTCCGCGATCCGTGTCCCATCCATGAAGTTTTTCTCGCGGATTTCCAAAACGAAGATCAACATAGGCAATCCGGGCCAGGTGTTCCAGAAGGCGCTCGTTGTAATTCGTCAAGAAAAGGGGATCTCTCTGGCGCCAGAAAATTTCGCCGTCCGCATCGCACGTATCCCGTGAAGGCAAGGCTTCCGAAGCGGAAAAAAGGCGGGACAGGGAAAGAAGCTTGGATCGCTTTTCAGCAGGAAGGTGGCCCAACGCACGGTCAAAAAAATACTGTGCTTTTTGGAACTCCCGCAAACGTACAGAAGCCAGCCCCAGATAAAAATTGGTTTTCACTTCATCAGGATTTTTCTTCCAGATGCCCTTCAACACCGAAACCATATCGTGCCATTGCCGCTTCTCGCAATAGAGCAGAGCCAAGCGGAATGCGGCGGCTTGCAGGGACGGTTCATACTCGAGGGCTTTCCGGTAATGATAAACCGCCTTTTTCCAGGCCTGATGGGCGAATTCGTCAAAATAGATGACTGCACCTGAGGTGTCGCCGTCTCTCATGCCGGAAAAATGAAAAAAATCCTGCTCGGCAATCCGACCGAGAAGGAGATGTGCTTCCGCAGATGTGCTGTCCATTTCCAGAACTTTTTCGGCTTCGCTTTTGGCTGAAAGAAAAAGCCTGCGCTGGAAGTCCAGCTTTGCCAGTTCAATCCGGTAGCGGGTATTCCCGGGATTGTAAGCTACCGCCTTTTGCAGGTACCTGGCTGCGCGGATACGGTTCTGGACCCCTCCGCGCTGGAGGTACAGCATGGCCGCCTCAAAATAGGCTTCGCTTAAAGAATGGTAATAAAATGTGGCCTGGTCGTAATAACGGAGTGCCTGTTCAATGTTCCCTGAGTCGGCTGCAGCGCGTGCTTGCGAAAGGTAAAAATACCCCTGTTGTCTATCCCGGCCCCAAAATGCTGCACAGCCCGTTAGAAACGCCATTAAAAAGAAAAAGACATAGCGGAAGCGCCAGCACATGGCCTACTCCCTCCAGCACGTCAACAATATAGGCAATTTTCCCTGGGATATGCCAGTTCATTCTGGAGCAAGCCTGGCAGACAGACCTTCCCTTCCGCAATCCTTGGCACACACTCGGAAAAGAATTGAGCGGGCAATCTTGAGACGACAAACCAGGGACTCTTGGGCAAAATAAAAAAGCCCTGCCGTAGCAGGGCTTCCTCATCTCTGATGAAATCAAGTATCAGAACCGGAACGAACCAGAAATGAAATAGTGCATCACTTTGATGTCTTCGGTGTATGCTTCGGGGCCCACATATTTCCACCAGCCGCGAATTACCGCCACATCCAGGGTGAACTGGCGATCCAGCAAAAGGCCAACCCCCGCTGTAACAAACTGCTTATCGCTGTACCCAATTTGTCCTTTATATGGGCTCGGATCAATTACATATCCGGCCCGCAAACGAAGATTGAGCAGAGGAATTAACACTTCAGCGCCCATGCGATAGCGGATCACCGCCCGCAGATTNCTCCGGAAAAACCGGTTTTCGTTTTGCAGATTTCCCCCGGACGTGTATTTCATTTGTGTCCAGTCAATGAATGCAGCAGACCCGGCCAGCGTAATCAAGGGCAGCCGGAACGAAGCGCCCACATTAAACACGATCGGCCGCTGAATCCGGTATGTGTATTCTCCGGTGCGCGTTGTATCCCAATAGGTATTGTCATCGTAATCTTCGTAGGTGTAGGTTTCCCAGTTCTCCGTTCCCTTAAATGATACGGGAGTTTCTATGGCAACTCCCAGACGGATTCGGTTGAAGCGGTTGTAAAGCGCCGCCAAGGTGAGGTTGGCTCCGCTGATGCGAGTGGTGATATGATCCCGGTATACCCACGAAAACTGTTCCCAAATATCCAGCACGTCCTTCTCTACAAGATCCCAGGAGTAATCATAGGTTCCCGTCCAGAGATTGATGGACCCACCCAGATAGAGAAATTCGCTTACCTGAACAGAACCGCCAAAAGACCATTGCGCCATATCACCATCATCCAGCTGTTCCGCATTCTGCTGGACGGAATCTCCGGGGGTGGGCAAAAAGCCTTCGATATAAAAATTCCGGTGGAAGCTTCCCACTTTGTGATAGCCGATGGAAAACACCAAACTTCCGCGGTACGTTGGAATGGGGAAAACGAATCCCAGTGTCTGAAAACGGGTAGCACTGGTCTCACCGAGGGAACCGTTTCCGTAATAGATCGTCTCGTTCCTGTAACGGAGTGAAGATAGCGCTCCGGTAAGCTCCATCCGGCGTATTTGCCCCAACCCCGCCGGATTCCAGTAGGTGGCCGCGTAATCATCAGCCAGGCCCACAAATGCTCCGCCCATACCG
>MTOL01000347.1 GCA_002011685.1 Deferribacteres bacterium JdFR-76 | reverse complement strand
CGCGACAATGGGGTGGGTTTTCCGATGAAATACGCCGGGCGACTATTTCAGGTCTTTCAGCGGCTTCACGGTGAAGAACAGTTTGAGGGGACGGGGGTGGGACTGGCCATTGTGGCGCGCATCATTCAGCGGCATGGCGGCCGTGTCTGGGCAGAGGGGGAAATTAACCGGGGAGCAACATTTTATTTTGCTTTACCAAAAAACAGGCACCGGATCGGCCAGTGAGAAAAAAGCACCGCCAAAAATATAGAGAGAACTCAACATGGCGCGAAAGATGGTGCCAACTAGCTTCGCGGCCAATTTTTTCCGGAATAAAAAAACCCGGACCGTGGGGCCCGGGTTCTTCGGACTGTCAAATGGCCGCTTTTATAATTTCACGACGTTGATAGCCTGAGGTCCTTTCGGATTATCTTCCACCTCAAACTGAACGCGATCGCCTTCGTTCAGGGTTTTAAACCCGTCTGTCTGGATCGCCGTGTAATGCACAAAGACATCACCACCGGCATCCCGCTGGATGAAACCATAACCCTTGGAATTGTTGAACCATTTGACGACACCTGTTTCCATGGTACTTTACCTCACTTGTAATGTTACCGTACTCGCACGGAACAAATTGCACTTTCGGAAGGCCTGAGGACTACCGAAAAACTGCGGGCGACGTGAAGGGAATTCCCGTTTCGACGTTCGCTACAGCTGCAATTCGCTACCGCGCACAATTGACACGCCATAATCTACGGCAAAAAACCACATAGCGCAACTTTTTTTCAAGAAACAGTTCATTCAAAAACAAAAAGGAAGAAGTTCACACCCGGCCATTTTAGCCGTTTGCACTAGAGAGGATTCCAGCAGGATACCCGCTGGCCCGGAGTTTTCTCCACCATTTCCGGTCTCGAAAAACTGCAATCCGCCTTCTGGCGTGGACATCGTTCCCGGTAAGCACAGCCACTCTCCCAGGTTCCCTGAAAAAATCCAGTCGGTCCGGCCTCTAAATCTGCAGTGGGGTGCACCTGCAAATGCTGAAGGAGGAAAGCCGTATACGGATGGGCTGGATGCGAAAAAACCTGTTTCACCGGGCCCTCTTCCACAATCGCACCCGCATACATGACCAGCACCCGTTCACAGAACCAGGACACCACCCGCAAATCGTGGCTGATAAACAGATAGGTTAGCCCGTATTGTTCCTGAAGGCCCTGCAGCAGGTGCAAAATTGCCTGCTGGGTAAGAACATCCAGCGAGGATACTGCCTCATCCATCACCAGGAGAGAAGGAAGCACAGCCAGAGCACGGGCAATGGCCAGGCGCTGCTGCTGACCTCCACTGAATTCATGAGGATAGCGGCCGAGAACATCCGGGGGCAACTGAACCGCCTCCAGCAGTTTTTCTGAACGCTCACGGATTTCATGACGGGACATTTTGGCTCTCTGTCCTACCCGGATGGCCTCTGCCAGCATCCGCTCAACCCGCTGGCGTGGATTGAGCGAAAGGTAAGGATTCTGGAAGATCATCTGCATCCGCGGACGCAGACGGCGTAATTGCCTTCCCGAAAGTCCGTAAATGGAAATACCTTCGAACAGCACCTCACCTCCGGTGGGTTCCACCAGGTACAAAAGCAGGAGCGCCGTAGTGGTTTTGCCACAACCGGATTCGCCCACAAGGGCCACGCGTTCGCCGCGCCGGAGAAAAAAGGAAACATCAGCTACGGCCGTAACCCACTCCTTCTCCGCGCCCAAAAACCCAAACCGCCGCGGATAGACCTTTTTCAATCCGCTGGCACACAGAAGGAAGTCGGATGGTTTTTCAGGCTTGTCTGACCAACTGGCTTTTGTGGGAGCGGGTCTCACAATCCTGTGTTCCCGCACGGCTGCTTACTTCCATTCGCGTTTGAACGTATCAATAACGCGGTCCACATCCTCATCGGTGATATGCAGGTGGGTTACCATCCGAACGCGGTCCGGTCCCATGGTTAACATGAGAATACCTTTTTCCCGCATCCGTTCCACCCACGCGTCCGCGGTGTAGTGCGGCGAACGGACGGTAAACAGGATAATATTTGTTTCCACCTCTTTGGGATTTAACTCCACTCCAGGAAGATGGGCAATGCCCTCGGCGATGGCTTTGGCCCTCCGGTGATCCTCCGCCAGTCGCTCAAAATGGTTGTCGATGGCGTAGATTCCTGCAGCAGCCAGAATGCCGGCCTGCCGCATTCCTCCGCCATACACCTTTCGGTANCGATGCACTTTNTCAATAAACTCCGCATCGCCTGCCACCAATGAACCGACCGGAGCTCCAAGCCCTTTTGAAAGACAAACCGCAACGGAATCTGCATACCGGGCATATTCCTCCAGAGGGATGCCGGTTGCTATGGAGGCATTCCACAGCCGGGCTCCATCCAGATGAACCCTGTAGCCATGCTCACGGGCAAAGGCGTAAATCCGCTTCATTTCGTCAAGAGGGAAAATGGAACCACCACCGCGGTTGTGAGTATTCTCCAGGGCAATTAGCCGAGTAACGGGATAGTGGTGATCCGCCGGGCGGACCGCTTCCTGGATCTGTTCAACGGTGATAATTCCCCGCTTGCCCAAAACGGGATGGAGCTGAACTCCTGATAACATAGCCGGAGCTCCACCCTCATAATTGAAAATGTGAGAGTGATATTCACAGATCACCTCATCTCCGGGCTGGGTGTGAGCATTGATGGCCGTCTGGTTGGCCATCGTCCCACTGGGAACAAAAAGCGCCTTTTCCTTCCCCAGAAGCTTGGCCACTTTCTCCTGCAGGCGGTTTACCGTGGGATCCTCTCCAAACACATCATCGCCAACTACGGCCGAAGCCATAATTTCCCGCATCTCAGGAGTAGGCCGCGTGATCGTATCGCTCCGCAAATCAACCACCCGAGTCATTCCCCTTTCTCCTCCGTCGGATTTTTTGGATCAACCAGAAAACGAAAACACCCAGAGCAAAATAAGACAACAGTTTCCCTACCATTATCTACTCCTGGAGGATTCCACATCTTGCGTTTCAAAACCAAACCGCCGTTCTTACTAGTGAAAAACCGGGGAAGCCCTCTGGCCCCGGGAACGGCCACCTCTTCAACAGGGCCAGTGTCAGATACCGCCACAAAATCCCGGGAAAAATATAAGGAGGGCACAGTACGTGCCCTCCGCCTTACCAGATCGGCTTTTCGTCTTTGATGAGGTATTCACCCCGGTAGATTTCCAGGTTACCGTTGCGGATAGCGGCATACTCCGGGCCACCGTATTTTTTCAGCCCCCGCACGCCGCCGCGGTAGACTTCACCTTCGCGGTTAACGGCAATAAAGTTGTCCGAAAAGCGGGGATCCCCGTTGTGGAGTTTTATCAGCCGTTTGCAGGCATCTTCTACGGCCTGTTTGGGCGACATGCCCCTGCGCATATTTTCCACTACCAGGAAGCTGCCGCAAATTTTAATCACCTCCTCGCCCCGGCCGGTTGCACCGGCAGCACCCACATC
>MTOL01000503.1 GCA_002011685.1 Deferribacteres bacterium JdFR-76 | reverse complement strand
ACCGGTGCGACCTCCAAAACGGGCATGGGCCGCAATTCCGCCCGCACCGTGGCAGATTGGAAATCCGCCCAACAACCCGATAAAGAGATTGCTAAGTCCAATAGACCACCCAAAACGAACAGGCGTGGCGCGCCATGCACGGTTTTTCCAGTATGTGTGGCAGACATCACAGGCGGCAAATACCGCATTGCCGAGGGTAAGAGGCAACTGCGGAAGGATCAGCAAAACCAGCGCTGGCCAGAAAAAGCCGGAATCCGGGAGATGCAGTGCCACAAGCGCTTCTTTTGGACCCGCATCAGGAATCGGCACTCTCAGCACCAGCGAAACTACAATACTCCCAAGTATCAAACCAATCGAAACAGGAATCTTTTTCCGGAACTGAAAAACGGCCAGCCCAACCAAAAAAAGAGNCATTAACATGCCGCTCAACCACGGATCGACGCGTTCCTGGCCAAGATACAGTCCATTTTCCCGGACAAGCTCCACCGCCTTGCCCAGGAGGATCAGGCCAATTCCCAGCTGAATGCCGCGGACCACGGGTGGAGTGAACCATTGCTCCAGCCAGCGGAGCAGTCCGGTAGCGGAGAGCCCCAAAAAAATGAGTCCGTAGAATACAGCAGCAGTGGAAAGCTGGGATACAGAAAAACCACCGGCCATGGCAATAACTGCCATGGCTTTCAGAGGCTGAACCGAAACCGGAATTCCGTAAAAGAGGCCTGTAGCCATGTAAACCAGCCCCCAGAGGAGGAACAGCCGCTCTGGCGCATATCCGTTGTACAGAACCAGGGCGAAAGCCAGCGGGATCATCGTGCCCAGATCGCCGACGGCACCCGTCAGTTCACCCGGGCCAAACCGCACACGGTTTTCCAGAAGCCGCTTGAGCAATGGCCTCATCTGTCAGCCCCCAATCCGCACCATGCTTTCGGTACCCTGCTGTTCCTTTGCCGCTTCAAAGCCGTCGCGCTGCCGGGCCCAGACGGCATTCTGAATCGCCCGGGCGAGCTCCGCATCCGTTGCTCCGGACCGCATCCTGTCTCGCAGATTAAGCCGGGCTGGGCCATATAGACAGGTCCTCAGCAGCCCGTTTGCGGAAACCCTGATGCGGCTGCAATCGCTGCAAAAATGGCGCGAATACCCTGCTATGATTCCCAGCTTTCCCCGGAACCCCGGAACGGAAAAGCGCTGGGCTGTTCCGGAAAAGCCATCTGCCTGGATCCCGGGAAATGCAGCTTCCAGCCGTGCCTGAATTTCCTCGGCAGACAGCGGTTCTTTGCGGCGTACCCCCTGGCCGTCGAAAGGCATCTCTTCGATGAAACGCACTTCCAGCGGCCATTTCTGCGCCAGCCGTGCCAGGGCCACAATCTCATCTTCATTGAAACCGCGCTGAACCACACAATTCAACTTCACTGAAAGACCGGCTTCCAGGCAATTTTGCAGCGCATCCCATACCCGTTCAAATGCATCCCTGCGCGCCAGCTGGCGAAATCGTTCCGGTTTGAGAGTATCCAAGCTCAAATTGATACCGGAAACACCCACGCCCTTCAGATCCTGAATAAATTCGCCCAGGGCCACACCGTTTGTGGTAACATAAATCCCTTCCAGCCCGGGAATAGCGCGGACCCTCCGCAGGAACGCCACAATTCCCTTGCGGACGAAAGGCTCGCCACCCGTCAGGCGCAACTTGCGCACACCCATACTGGCAAATAGGCGCACCAGGCGTTCCATCTCCTCCCAGGTAAACATCTCCTGCCGAGGCCGCAGCGGGATGCCGGATTCCGGCATGCAATAACGGCACCGCAGATTACATCGGTCCGTGACCGAAAGACGCAAATAAGTCAGTTTTCGCCCAAAACGGTCCTGTAAATGTAAAGGGTGAGAAAATTTTTCAGGAAAGATTTTTTCTTGTTTCATGTATCCACTCCTTTCCAAACACGGGAGGCAAAGCCGTTTCCAGCTTTACCCTATCGGCCTGCCGCCATGTCCTCCCTGGAGGATTTAGGCCAGCAGGCTCGGAGTTCGCTTATCCATTCTCAGGCAGGTCCTCCAATTACCCGCTCCAATGTAGCAAATCCGAACTCCAAAATCAATGTTTGTTTCTCCGGCTAAGGTGATTTTACTGATTCCCAATAGGTTTATTTTGTCGCAGATTCCATTCTGTCAACCTATCAGCCGCTTCATTCCCACCTATTTCAAAAAAGAAAGGAGGGAGCCGCCATGGGCTCCCTCTGATTGCGCTATTCAAACTTTCGCAATTGCAACTTCTGCTGCGGATAGAGCTCCTTCAGGTCAATTCGGAGATTCTGCAGATACTCTTCGTGGATCGGCGGCAGTTCGTACACCCGGCCTATCTCTTTTTCACGGTTTTCGTAGAGTTTGGTATACAGTTGCCACTGCTCGTCCGTGAGCAGCCCCTTTTCGTACGCCGTCTTCACGTTCTGATAAACCACTTCCCAGTAATTTTTCAGCCGGTCCATGGGCATATTGCCGCGGAAGGCAAGAGCCGATGGACCCCATGTACTGCCGGGAATATCGTAAAGCGGGTAGAGTTTCACAAATTTATTGGGATCCTTGCTATTCCGCCAGGCTCTGGCTTCAGGAACCCCGTGTTCGGCTCCATACTCGATGATCTTCACCAGATTTTCCTGAAGTTCCCAGATACCGTGCCACTGTGTGTAGTCTGCGCCCATCATCATGGCTCCGTGGCGGAAGCGGCGGCCTTCGTGATGCCAGTTGCGGTATGCCTCCTGCTCCACTTCCTCGTCGTAGCCCTCTTTGGGCCATGCGGTAATGTTTTGGCCCGCAAAAGCAAACTCGGTCGTGGCAATGACCCCGCGTTTTCTGAGCCGTTTCATCCAATCGATTGTGGCTTTCCAGATCTCGTTATACTGGAGGTTAACCAAGTCAGCCGTAAGAATATATCGGTCAGCAAAGGACTTCGAATGGCATTGGTAGCAAACCGCCAGCATGTTTTTCTGCTTCTCCTGCCAGGTGAGTCCACCCCAGTACTTCTGGGTCCGTACAGAGAAGGGCGCCTGGCTTTCCCAGGACAGCCGTTCGCTCACGTTATGAGTGGATTTCTGCCCCGTAGAAGTTGCACTCATATGACAGGTGGCACAGGTGGGGGCGTTAAACGGTACCGGCTGACCCGGATCGTAATTCCAGTCCCATTCACTGGCAAATGTGCTGTACAGGTTGCCATGTTTTGATTCCAGGTAAATTTCGATATGCGGATGGTCCGGGCCGATATGGCATTCCCCGCAGGTTTCCGGACGGCGAGCCTGGGCAATGGAGAACCGGTGCTTTGAATGGCAAGCATCGCACTCGCCGATAGCTCCATCTGGCCAGTAATTGCCAATGTTATGGCATTGTTCGCATCCGTGCTTGGTACTTAAGGTCGGCTCAAATACATTCCGGTCCGGCCCTTTTAGCGCCATCATCACCTGAGCAACNGCATGTTTGCTGTTGGCGAATTCTTTTACCTGGTCCTCATGGCATTTGGCG
>MTOL01000111.1 GCA_002011685.1 Deferribacteres bacterium JdFR-76 | reverse complement strand
TGTCAGCGGGCGGACCGATTTCGGACCGCCCGTCTCATCTGTGCAAACTGTTAAACGGTTACCCATTCTTTCCCTACCGATTCGGCGGCATCGTCTGCATTTTTCCGTACCGAGACATTTGGGAAGTCCGGGGTCATCCGGGCAATGAGCCCATGGTTCCGTCAGGCTTGAAAAATTCGCATTTTCCCCAAAAGCGGCGACTTTTCAAAAATTCCCGTGTGCATTTTACCCTGCGCGAACAGCAGAATTGCACAACATGGGAATTGCGTGCAGGTCTCGTTATTCCGGGCCCCGGAGCCGGCCAATGTCCATTCGTGGCACAACTTGCCTGATCCCAAAAGCATTGCCGGTTTACCTGTTTTTCACAAAACTTTTTGCGATTTCCCAACGTCTAATGCAATAGACGACTGTGAAACCGGGAAGAGTGGCAGCCAACGGATGGATGATTTGACGGATACGTCTCTGATTACACGGGCACAGAACGGTGATGTCGACGCCTTCAATATGCTGGTATGGAGGTGGCAGGCGCCGATTCTGAACTTCCTCTACCGGTTTCTGGGGAATCGGGAGGATGCGGAGGATGTCTGCCAGCGGACGTTTCTGAAGGTTTACTCCAGACTTGGGGACCTTGAGCATGCGGATCGGTTCCGTGTGTGGCTCTACCAAATAGCCACCAATCAGGCGCGGGATTTTCTCAGGAAAAAACGCAGGTTGCCGTTTTTTTCGTTTTTTGTAAGAAAAGATGGAAATGGCGAGGATAACGAGCTGGATTTCCCGGATCCGGAGAGTGATGCCGCCGAACGGGAAGTGGAAAACCATCAGCTTCGAAGCATTCTGGAGCGGGCCATGCAAGAACTTCCCGAAGAACAGCGTGCTGTCATCATAATGCGCATTTACCAGGAGCTGAAATTTGTGGAAATCGCGGAAATCCTGGGGGAATCTATCAATACGGTCAAATCCCGGATGTACTATGGCCTGCGTGCCCTGCGCAATATTCTGCAGCGTCAGGGACTGGGTGAGGAGGTGAATGATTATGAAGTGTGAAGAGATTCGCAATAAATTGCCGGCATACCTTCTGGATGATCTTCCCGACGCGGAAAGGGAACAGGTGAAAGCCCACCTTCAGTCGTGTTCCAGTTGCCGGAAAGAAACGGCCGGGCTGAAGTCCGTTTTAGCAACGCTTGGAAAGTGGGAGGATATCCTTCCGCAAAACCGCCTGGTATTTGTTCCGGGGGAAAGGCAGACGGTTGTCCGGTGGCCATCGGGAAGATGGGCTGTGGGGTTCCGCTGGGCCTGGCGTGCTGCAGTGGCGGCTGCTGTGCTGGCGCTGTTCCTGACAAGGGTTGAAATTAGAATGGGAAACGGCGGCCTTTTCATCGGCATTGGGCAAACGGAAAAGCGAAAGGCACCGGCAGCGGCTGTTCCTGCAAACTGGGTTCAGTATTTGGAGGCCCAGCGTCAGCAGGATCTCTATCTTTTTAACCAGATGCTGGCGGCCAGCGAAGAACGCCAGCGCGAATGGATGGAGGCCAATCTGAACCAGCTCATCCGCCAGATTCAGCAGCAGAGGCTAGAGGATTTGCGCTTTCTGGGGGAGAATTTTCTTAAAATTCAGCAAACCAGCGTCCAGCATCTTGACCGGACCAACGCCATTCTGGAAGGACTTGTAAAAGTAGCTGCCACCAGGACAATGATGCCCGAGCAATAAGGGGATTTGTTGGGGCTGTGTCTGGATGGGAGGTTTCCAGAAAAGGAGAGGGAGAAGACAATGAAGGTATTGAATAAAATCGCTCGGAGGGGGGCAGTTTTTGCCGCTGTCTTTCTGGGACTGATGATCTCTCCGCTCTTTAGCCAGGCGAGAGAGGAAAAAGCGCTGGAAAGAGACATTGCGATTATGGAAAAAATTCTGGACCGGCTTCTGAACCGTTTTGAACCGGGGATTTTTTCCGCCGGACTTTCACGGGGGGTGTACCTGCCGGATTACGGGCTGCTTTTTACTGTGGGGATGGAGAATCAAACCCTGAGGTTGCGGCTGCGAAAGCTGGCGCGGACTTCCCGGGAAAAACTGGCCGTGGAATTGGAGGCGCTGGAAAAGGCGCAAAAAAGCCTGATGTTGCAGATCCAGCAGCTGTCGGGGCAGGAAACGCAGCTTCCGGATACTTGGCAGAAGCAGCTGAAAGAGGTGGAACGGACAATCCGGCAAAAAAAAGCCGATTTGATGCGTTCTGAGAAGCGCAAAACCGATGATGAAACGGAGATGCGGGAGTGGTTCCGGAAACTGGACCGCAAGATCGTTACTTTCCTGTCCACGTATGTAGACCGGGGCAATTACCTTAAACAACGTCAGAAGGCTGGTGTGGTCGTTTTTTTGAATGAAAGCGGAGATGAGGAAGGGCTTCCGAAGGCAAGGTTTTACAGCGTACCGGTTTCGGCCATCCGATGGCACCGGATGGGTGCGCTGGATGAAGCAGCATTTGCCGGAAAGGTAACCATCCGGAATGTAGATGGTGAGTACGGGGAGCAGATTGGCATCCTTTCGTCCGTTATTAAATGGACGCTGCAGGACTTCACCGACGAGAAGGACCTCTGGTTTACCCCCTACCGGGTAATGGGATTCTATCTGGAAGGTGTGGGAACCATCTATTTGCTCCGGGGCTGGTTTGATCCCGCAATAAAGGTCGTTGTTACCAAGGCGGGTGAGGAAAAGGGGAAAAGGGTGGTCAATCTGAATGTCAAGCCGGCGTCTTCTTTGAAAAAACTGGAAAAACTGAAGGTTGAGCTGGTACGTGCACTGGGGACCTACGGCCCGACCTTGCGGTTTTTGAAGAAAGAGGAATCCATTTTTCTGCTCATTCAGCATGCCTCATATGGCTCCTGGGGAGGCCGGAACCTGCAGAAATCGCCGATCCCTTCATTTATTCAGGTCCGCAAGAAGGATCTGGACGCCTACACGGCGGGGAAAATTTCTGCGGATGAGCTGATGCGCCGAGCCGTTATCCGGTAAGAGGGACCGTTTCTGGGGGATATTTCACGCTTTTTTCTCCGCTTCGTTTTGGGCTTTTCAAGGAATGATGGATTTTTTGGTCTGCCTTGGATAAATTAATTGAAAATTTGAAGGATTTACTCCGGGCAGTTCAAATTTTTGCGGACCGGGTTTGTACTTGTTTACTGGGCGGAAAGAAAATGGCGATGGTAAAAGGGATGAATAGTCATCTGGCGGGCTCTGGCGGCCGGTGGTTCCAGCCGCTGTTCTTCTTGGTTCTTTTGGGCGTGCTGATTTTTTCCTGTTCCGGGGAAACGGACAAGGAAGTTCCCGACGACAAGGTGATCGCCAAAGTGGGCAACCGGAAGATCACCAAAGCGGATTTTCTTTTATCGTACCAGCTATATGCGCGGATTCCCACGGGCAAAAAGGGGTTTGAGGCCGAAAAAGAGCAGCTGGATCATCTAATTGAACGGAAGCTGTTTGCTCAGGAAGCCGAAGCCTTGGGCCTGGATCAGGATAC
>MTOL01000250.1 GCA_002011685.1 Deferribacteres bacterium JdFR-76 | reverse complement strand
AAAGGCAATCCGGACAGGCTCATGTTTTCGCACAGCAGCAGGCCAATTTCCAAATGCTCAAATGTGGCGATGTTATCGCCTGTCCACACTGCGGCGTAGCGATGTACGCCCGAAAACCCCGCGCGGGTCAGCACGAACGGACGCCTGTTTGGCTGCTCATTCAGAGCCCCTTCATAAGTTGCCCGGGCCATCATCAGTCCGTACACATTGTGGATTTTGCGGTGGGTCGCTCCGTACCCTTCATCGTCAAAAACAACCACATCGGGAAATGCCTGGCCCCACACAGCCGGCTCGTTCATATCCGTCCAAAAGCCATCCACTCCCAGGCGGACAAAACGTCCGACCCACTTTCCCCACCACTTGCGTGTGGCCGGACGGGTAAAATCTGGAAAATGGGACTTACCGGGCCAAACGTCCCCCACATACAGGGTCCCGTCCGGATATCTGGCGAAATGATTGCCGGCGATTCCGCTTCGGTCTACCTCGTAGTCACCGCCTGCCTTGACCCCCGGATCGATGATGGTAACCACTTTAAATCCCATAGCCTCCAGATCCGCCAGCAGCTTTTCAGGTTTGGGAAACCGCTCCGGATGCCAGGTGAACACGCGGTAGCCGTCCATATAATGGATATCCAGATAGATGACATCGCAGGGGATTCCCTTCTCGCGGAAAGTTTGGGCAATCCGGCGGACTTCCGCCTCCGGAAAATAGCTGTACCGGCACTGCTGGTAGCCCAGTGACCACAACGGCGGCAGAGGCATCCTCCCTACAAGCCGCGTGTAGCGGTTCAAAACCTGTTTCGGGTACGGACCTGCGATGAAGTAATAGTCCATCTCGCCGCCTTCGGCCCCAAAAAAGTAGAAACGGTGGTTGCTGGCCCCAAAATTGAAATAAGATCGGTATGTGTTATCGAAAAAAATCCCGTACGTACCGCTNGCCGTAACCCCCATAAAAAACGGATGGCTCTGGTAAAGCGGGTCCTGATCCCTGCCGTATCCCGGCACGTCAGAATTCCACATCCGGTAAAAGCGACCCCGTTTGGTAAGCGGGCCCGTCTTCTCTCCCAGTCCCAGAAAACGCTCCTCCGGACGGAGCCGTTTGAAGCAGTAGACTTCTTCCCCTTTCCAGGCAATGCCAAATTCCGGGTCATCCTGATTCAGCAGCTTACCACGGGCACTGTAAAAGGAAAATCGGCATGGCCTTTTGCGAATCCGCACCCGCAGGAAATCGGTTTCCAGGGAAATTTCCTGCTCATTCTGCTTCCAGCTCCAGCGTACAGATTTTCTTCCCTTCCAGACTACTGCGTAGGAAGGCGCTGGCGAAAATGCTTCTCCACGGGTAGCCCGGATGCGGACGATCCCGCTATCAACAACCGTAACCCGGACCCGACCATTCTCGCACCGGATGAAAAGGCCGTTTTCCAGGGAACGTACCTCCCGCACATTCCCGAGAAACAGAAATGGTTCTTCTGCACTCGCCTCCGCAACGGCGATGTGGAAGAACAAAATCAGCATTAATCCAAATATTCTCGCCCGGTCGCTTCTCATTGTTTTTCCGCCTCTTTTTGGATCAGGACTGCACGCCCCGGCATCGGTTGGGCCCGATTTTCCGCCTCTGCAGAAGGGCAGCACCAGCTGGAGGTCGGGCCAATCCTGCCATTTAAGCGGTGGAGGCCGTCCCGCCTCGCTTCCGCAAACGGTTTCTGTACATCCTCAGAAAATTTGAGCCCCAACCGCCGGCTACCCGGTTCCGGTCCAGTCAGCGTCCGGACCGGCCCCCGCATCCGGTCATTAACAAATCTAAGGGCTTTTTTCAGAAAATCAAGTAAGCGGTCGGGAAACATGCAAAAAGTGCAACCACAGCGCCGGGCCGGAAAGACCGATCGTTTGGGTGAAATGCCGGTTGCGACCTGTCTTCGGACTACCGGGCACAAGCCGAATTTTTTCCCTAAAAAAGAACCGCCAGGCATAAAACCTGGCGGTTCCACTTCCCGAAAAGCCGCCTGGCCGGAAAGAATCAGGCTAAAATTTGTTCCTTCCGGCACAGGCAATTTTTCTGGTGGAAACAATTGGAGAACCCATATTTCTACAGGTTATACTTCTCCGCTTCCACCATGTGATCGGCAATTCGGCGTCTTGCCTGAGCCGTGTTGATAGGAGTGTACTTGGTGAACCGGCGCAGCACCGTCATGTACGTACGCAGCGTATCCCCTGATTCAATCACGGGTAGGATTTGTTCGGCGGAGAAGCGCACCCGGCTCAGCGCATCGTTGACGTAAGTTTGAGCAACATCGATATAGAGTGATACGGCATCTTCGCCTTTCAGACTGGCCATCTTCCGCACCCGATTGACGACGCTTTCCATGGCGTACACTTCCATCATGATGTCGGCAATATGACCCAGAACTTCTTGTTCATCGCGGATTTTGTCCATGAATTTCTGAACAGCCCCACCGATCATCAGAAGGGCGATCTTCTTGGCATTTTTGACGATGCGCATCTCTTCGGACAGAAGTCCGGAAGGCGGTTCTTCCGGTGTTCCAAATCCCAGGATCTCATCCATCAGGGCTTTGGCTTTTTGCAGCACGGGCAGCTGCCCCCGGGTGGCCCGGCGGATGAGCATCCCCGGCATCAGCAGACGGTTGATTTCGTTGGTTCCCTCAAAAATGCGGTTGATCCGTGCATCCCGGTATGCCCGTGCCATCGGGTATTCCTCCGAATAGCCGTACCCGCCGTAGATCTGCACGCCTTCATCCACCACGTAATCCAGGGCCTCGCTGTTGTAGACCTTAATAATGGAACATTCCACGGCGTACTCCTCGATCCCCTTGAGGGTAATCGCTTCGTAATTTGGGCTTCCCGGTTTGGCACTCTCCAGGATTGAATCGATTAGCCCGGCTGTGCGGTACACCATGCTTTCAGCTACAAAGGTCTTGATAGCCATTTCTGCCAGTTTGTGCTTGATNAGCCCAAAATTGGCGATGGGCTGGCCGAACTGGTGACGCTGTTTGGCGTAGCGAACGGCATTGGTGGTAACCTCCTTCATGGCACCCATTACCTCAGCGCCCAGCTTAAACCGGCCGATGTTCAAAATGTCGAATGCCACTTTGTGACCTTTACCGACTTCGCCCAGTAGATTTTCCGCCGGGACTTTCGCGTCCTCCAGGATCAGCTCGCGGGTGGACGAGCCGTGAATTCCCATCTTGCGCTCTTCTTCGCCCAGCGACACCCCAGGCGTACCTTTCTCGATGATAAATGCCGTAAAGTGTTCCCCGTCCACTTTGGCAAACGTGATGTACAGGTCCGCAAACCCGGCGTTGGTCAGCCACATCTTGGTGCCATTCAGGATGTAGTACTTGCCATCCTTGCTGAGGGTGGCCGTGGTTTTGGCGGACAACGCATCGGACCCTGCGCCGGGTTCTGAAAGGGAATAAGACCCCACCCACTCGCCGGATGCCAGTTTGGGCAGGTATTTTTTCTTTTGATCCTGGGTGCCAAAATATACAATGGGC
>MTOL01000027.1 GCA_002011685.1 Deferribacteres bacterium JdFR-76 | reverse complement strand
TGAACGGTCCAAGAAAAGTTGCCAGGACCGCGCCAAATTGCCATCCAAGTAGCGGCATAAAAAATTGAAACAGGCCAAAATGCCACGAAAGGCGGAACATTTGCCTCGCTCCCGCAGAAGCGGTGCCTACGGCCATTCCTACCGAAAAAGTGTCGATCCCCAGTGCAATCGCAAGTAGCAAAATNTCCCAGAAGCGCATTCCATCTCCTGCTCGCTGTCAGGGCGCAGTGAATCTATCATAATCTTCTGGGAAATGCAAGCCGCAAAGCGGACAAAACAGAGCAAAAGAAAATTCCTCCCGGTTAACCCGGGAGGAAAATGTGCGGTCAAATGCCTACTGCCGAGCGGAACGGATTGTCGAAGTAAAATTCATTTACCACTTCTTCGTAATCGTCAAACCAGTAGGCATCTGGATTGCGCCGCAGGACCAGAAACCGGGCTTTTTCGGCTGGATTTGCGGCCCTGTGGTAGCGCATGTACACGTATTCTTCCGTCATCCCCACCACTTCAATCTTGCCCGTTGCGTGAGACATCACAAAGCGTGCCCTTTTCGCCAGCCCCGAACCCAGCATGCGGGCCTGTTCAAAAATTTCAAATCCTTCTTCAATGGGTACGGAGAACATCTTGTTGCCCAAAGTGGGCCGGCATTGAAATACGTAATATGGCGGCACCCCGATGTAGGACAGTTTGTTGAACAGTTCTCCCATCACCTGCGGATCGTCGTTGATCCCCCGCAGCATCGGCGTCTGATTGACCGTTACCGTTCCTGCCTGTTGCAGAAGATGCATCGCCTGTGTGGCCTCCGGTGTGATCTCACGCGGATGGTTGAAATGGGCGATTACGTAAATGCGCTTTTCGGGTGTACTATACTTGCGGAACATCTCCAGCAGATCCGGATCGTTGAGGATGCGGAACGGATTAAAAGCCGGCATTTTTGTGCCGATCCGGATAATCTGGACGTGTGGAATCTCGCGCAGCTGGCGGATGATGTTTTCCAGCTTTCGGGTGGAAAGCACCAGCGGATCGCCGCCCGTGAGCAATACATTGTTCACTTCCGGATGATTGCGAATGTACTCAATCCCCGGACTTACATCGCGCACAACCTCATCGTTCTCATTCATGAATAGTCGTTTACGGAAGCAAAACCGGCAGTAAGCGCCGCAGACGTCATTCACCAGCAGAAGAGCGGTGTATTCATACTTATGCTGCAGACCGGGAACCCGGGTGTAGCTGCTTTCGTTGGAGGCGTCCAACTTACCCCACAGGTTCAACTCCTCCACACTGGGAATGACAATCCGGCGGATCGGATCATCTGGATCGGACCAGTCGATCAGGGACTGGTAATATTCGTTGGTCCGGAAAGCAAAACGTTCCAGCACCGGTTCCAGATCTTCCCGTTCTTTCTGGCTCAATTGAGGGATCTGCTCCAGTTTTATTAAATATTTCGGTTTCGACATTTTTCGTACCTCCCCGTTTGGTGAAAAAAGACTCCTCCATCTTTTTATCGACGCCGATGGCCAGAACAATTAGTCCTGAATCGGGCGACGATGTTGAGTATCAAAAGGTTGGGCGGAATTACCAGAAGTCGATTTCAATTGCTATGGGAATGAAGTGGAAGGGTCCCCAGAGGAACACCTGGATGGGCTTGGGAAAATCTCCAAATGTATGCCTGCAAAACTTACCGTTTCCGATAGCCAACCTCCAACTTCTGTGCCTTCCTGCCAACACTGCCTATTTCACTATAAGAAAAAAATGGACGGAGCACAAGAAAAAAATGGAAAATTTTCAGGATTGGTATATTTTTTGAAAGCAAATAGAAAATCCGGCGCCGTGCCGAATAGGCTAACATCCTGCGGGAATTCCGAAAATAAAACCGGAGGAGAAGGGGTTGACAGAAAAACAAAGTGCCTCTGAAAAAACCGAACGGCGAGTAATCGCTGACCGCCGGCGGAAGCCTACTCCACCCATCAGTCGCTACATGTTCCGCGGGCGCCGGAAAGCAGCGCGGCGTAGAGAGGAAGCCAAAAACTACTATGTGGATCGCTACGAGCCACATTATTTGTTTGTTGTCCTGGGGGTCGTTGTGCTCTGTATTGCCGATGCATTCATCACCCTCTATCTACTCCAAAAAGGGGGCATCGAACTGAATCCGGTGATGGCTTTCCTTATTCAAAAAGATCCGCTGGTTTTTTTTCTGGTAAAACTAGCCATCACTTCGTTAGGAATCCTGTTTCTCCTCATTCATAAGAATTTCGAAATTTTGGGCAACGTCCGCGTAGACTGGATGATTGGTGCCGTTTTTGCGCTTTATGCCCTCCTGGTTATCTATGAACTATACCTTTATTTTGCGCACGCACGGGCTCTCTGATCTGTGCCGCCAAGATGAATGTTCAGAGAAACCATTTTTCCTCACTACCGGTTAAATGGTTAAAAAGAAAAAAGCCGGATGAACGGAAAAACGGGCCATGCCAAAGGTAACCGTTATCATCCCAACATTCAATCGCGAGCGCTTCATCCGCGAGTGTGTGGAGTCGGTGCTTTCGCAAACTTACCAGGACTTTGAACTGATTGTCGTGGACGACGGCTCCACGGATGGTACCCCTGATCTTCTTCAGAAATACGACGGACGGCTCACATATATTTGGCAGGAAAATCGTGGCCCTTCTGCCGCCCGGAACCGTGGCATTCAGCTTGCCTCGGGAGAATGGATCTGTTTCCTGGATTCCGATGATCTGTGGTTGCCCAGGAAACTGGAGCGCCAGATGGAATTTTTTGCCCGCCATCCGGATGCCAGGGTTTGCTATACCGAAGAAATCTGGTACCGATACGGGCGGCGGGTAAATCCAAAGAAAAAGCACCGCAAATACTCCGGCTGGATCTACCAGAAGATGTTGCCCCTCTGTCTGGTTAGTCCTTCTTCTGTTATGCTGCACCGCAGCGTTTTTGATGTGGTCGGCCTGTTTGATGAAGACCTGCCAGCCTGCGAGGATTACGACCTCTGGCTTCGCGTGGGCGCCCGGTATCCCATTTACCTTCTCACTGAACCGTTGATCATCAAGCGGAACGGACATGAGGGACAGCAGTCGCAGAAGTTCTGGGGGATGGACCGTTTCCGTATCCGGGCCCTGGTAAAAATGCTGGAAAGTGGTGTTTTAAATGAAGAAGATTACCGTGCTACGCAGGAAATGCTGCGTCAGAAATGTGAGATTGTAGCCGGGGGCAGCGAAAAACGGGGCAAGCTGCAGGAGGCAGAACATTACCGAAATCTGATCCGTACCTACTGCGGAGAGACAGCATGATGGCTGATCTTCAGCGGCAAACCGTGGCTCTGAATGAGCTGGACTGGTCCGATGACCGGTTCCGAATGAGTTATTTCCGCGATGAAAGTCATCTCCGGAGTTCCATTGGCCGGGTAGGACTTCTGCATCTTCCGCTGGTGCAGGTGGAGGAGAACNGCCGGTATCGTATTGTTTCCGGATGGCGGCGGCTGATGGCCATCCGGGAGCTGGGGTGGACGGAGGTGAA
>MTOL01000026.1 GCA_002011685.1 Deferribacteres bacterium JdFR-76 | reverse complement strand
AACAAAACGGTGGCCCCTTCGCGGGTGGCAGCTTCTGCAATCCCGCTACGCTGAAAACACCGTCGCGCGTCGTTGCAGCTCACGTCGGTGACGATTACATTTTTGGCACCGGCTTCAAAGCACAGCCGGCATACNGCAGCAACGACATCCGGGTTGGTGTTTGCTGCCTGCTCAGGAATGCGGTCCCAGGCAACATTGGGTTTGATCAGTACCACATCCCCCCGGCTTACAAACCGCGCCATTCCACCCAGGGCCGCAACGGCGCGATGTACCAGCTCCTCCGGCGCACCGTTCTTGACGACGGCAAGATCCGGATACCGCGGATCTTCTGGCGTTTCCTGCCGTCTGGGTGTCAGAGATACATATCTGGCTTCGGGCCGTCTGCTGCGTGCCTTAAAAAATGCTCCCAAACCCAGACTGGCACCGCTCAGTGCAACAAGTTTCGAAAGCCTCTCCAGAACCTGACGGCGGTTCACAGGGCCCCTCCTCACTTTTCTTGCCGGTTTCTGCACTGCAATTTATATTTATGAACAAAAAGAAGCAAAGTTTTCTTTCCACAAAATACTTAAAAACAGGATATTCTGATGACATTAGTGACCGGAACCTCCCATTTTCACCGTTTGCTCCACGCTCTGTTTTTCTTCTGCCTCGGACTCACAGCGACAGTCGCTCAGGTGGTTTTACTGCGTGATTTTTTCTCAAATTTCTACGGCAACGAACTCATCTTCGGCGTTGTATTTTTTGGCTGGCTTCTCCTCACAGGCCTCGGAAGCGTTCTTCTGCGAAACAACCGCCTCACCTTCTCATTTTCCAGCCCAACAATCGCTCTGATGTTGACCTCCCTTTCCCTTGCCTCCTTTGCCGCCCTGCTCCTTGTAAGGACCGCCAAACATCTTCTTTCCGATGCTCCGGGCGAGCTGCTGGGCCCGGATGTTATGTTCCTCATTATTTTGCCCGCGCTGATGCTTTTTTGTATTCCCTCCGGCTTCCTCTTTGCCGCCATCAGCCGCTGGAGCGAAAAGAACTTGCCCACTTCCCGCGACAAAGTTACCACAACCGGCTACTTGACCGAAAGCATCGGCGCGCTGATAGGTGGGTTGCTAATTCCGGTGATGCTACTCTTGCGGATGAACCATATTCAAACGCTTCTGGCCGCGTTCTTTGTGAATTTTCTGGTATTGATAATCGTCAGCCTGCAAGGCAAAAAATATTGGCGCACAGGCCTGGCTTTTCTGTGTGCAGTCGGAATATTTTCCGCCGTACCGACGCTGTCCCGGATTACCCTTAAGCGCCTATGGGAGCCGTTCGACATTGAAAAACAGTTCAATACTCCCTATCACCAGGTGCTGCTGCTCCGATCGTCGGAACTGAAGATGATCTTCCTCAATGGTACCAGAGCTTACGTATACCCAGATCCAGAGGCGGCGGAGGAAAAGGTTCACTTCGCTCTTCTGGAACATCCGGCTCCCGGACGTATTTTGTTGATCGGCGGGGGATTCGGTGGGACCCTTCTGGAGATCCTCAAGCATCCTTCGGTCCAGCGTATTGATTATGTGGAATTCGATGCGGATCTGCTGCAGTTTTTTCAGGAACATTTCCAGACTGAATACCAGCGAATTCGCGAAAGCGGGAAGGTATTTTTCCACACCGGCGATCCGCGGAATTTCCTGCGAAAATCCAATCAGCTTTATGATATTATCCTTTGCAATCTTCCAGCACCCAGCTCCGGCCAGTGGAATCGCTTCTACACCGTTGAATTTTACCGCGTACTTGCCGGTCACCTTAACTGGGATGGCATTTTTTCGTTTTCGGTTCCGGGTGCCGCAAATTACATTACGGCAGAACGGGCTTTATTTCTCAGGAGCCTGTATTTCACTCTAAAAAAAGTTTTTCTAGAGGTGATTGTTTTTCCGGGCGAAACCATTCATTTCTTTGCGGGCAGGCGCCCATCATCCATCACAGATTCGCCGGATACCCTTATTCAGCGTCTCCGCCAGAGAAAGATCCAAACCCTCTATTTGCGGGATTTTTCCATCCGCTTCCGGCTAATGCCAGACCGGGTGCAGGAACTGAACAATCTTATTCACCAGCCTGAATACCGTCTCAACCGCGACTTTGAGCCCATCGCCACCTATTTCGACATTCTGCTCTGGAGCCGACTCTTTTTGCCGCAGTTGCGCGCATTTTTNGTGCGGTTGAGCGAAATACCGCGTCGTGGCTGGCTCATTGCTCTTTTTCTGTTTTCAGTTTTCTTCCTCTTCCGGTTCCGGAAAGATGTCAAGGATCGCATGCTGAACCGCATCCCCCGCTTTTCCATCGCATGCACCGGCTTTTCCATGATTGGCTTTGAGCTGATCCTACTCTGGCTCTTTCAAATCCTAAATGGATATGTCTATGAGGAAATGGCGTTGATTATTGCCGGTTTTATGAGCGGACTGGCGCTTGGCAGCTGGATGGGAATCCGCCGGCAGAGAGGGCAATCTGGGCCCTACACGCCAAAAAACGGGCTCCTTTCTCTTTCCGGCGGCCATGCAATTCTGGCCGGAATGGCAATGATCTTCGGAGGTACGGCCGTTTTTTCAGAACCTCTCGGCGTGCTATTCTCCAATCCGGTGACTTCCCGCGTGCTTTTTCTGCTTCTGGCCCTGGTCACGGGCGGAATGGGCGGTTTCATGTACTTCCTAAACAGCCGGATCTATTTCCTTGGCGATCATATGAAAGAGAAGAAGCAAATTGGCAGCATTTATGGCTGGGATCTCTTTGGCTCCGCATTTGGCGCTCTTTTCGTCGGCGTTTTCCTATTAACCCTCTACGGAATCATGTTTAGCCTGATTTTTCTTGGATTAATGAATACCCTACTCGCCGCCAGTCTGGTGTTTCTTGCAAGATCCTGGAAAATTGGCCGTCATCCGGTTTGATGTACGAACCCGGATGAAGAATGCCATCCCTCAGGCGCATAAAATGGGGCTACTTCAAATCGTTCTCCCCAAAAACAAAAGCTGTAAAAACGAAGATATCCGTATCTTCATCCTTCCACGCATCGGGAGGGAGGCCGGCTTTCAGGCAGGCATTTTTGAGAAACGTCAGGCGGTCCCATCCCTGCTCAACCGGGACCTGCGGCAGCAAAATGCCTTCGCGGGGTCCCCGCTTAACCAGCAATCCATGTTTGCCAACCTGGATTTCATCCGGGTTTAGAATGTGACGAAAGTGGGAAAGGACCGATATTTCGAACTCCAGATCATCAAATTCTTTTTCGGATACAGGAGGAAAGCGTGGATCCCTGAGCGCGGCCAGCCGCGCCACTTCCACCACCGTTTCACAGAGCGGCTTGACCGGCGACGTATAACCGATGCACCCGCGGAGATAGTGCCGTTTTCGAAGGGTCACAAAAGCGCCCCGCTCCGTCCAGAGTTCACTGTCGCGGATATCCCCTGGCTGCACCGGTCCCTTTCCATGAACAGCCGCGTAAACGGAACGTTTGGCCAGTTCCATCAATTTTCGGCATTGTTCTTTGGTCAGGGAAAAA
>MTOL01000438.1 GCA_002011685.1 Deferribacteres bacterium JdFR-76 | reverse complement strand
GAATAGAGTTTCTTCTTTCCGTCAAAGTGGAGAGCCTTCAGATCCATCCAGCCCTGGGTAATATGCCGGTTGGTTGACACCAGCTGCGGCCTGTCCGTTGCCGGCACCAGGGCCAGTACCCTGCAGGACGTGGGTTCCAGCGGAACATACACGCCATCCTCCCAGGCACCCAGATATTCACCTTCCCAGAAATCAAACACGTGCACCAGGCTGTCGGTTTGAATTCCAAGCTCCTTCCAGCGCAGAAACACGCCATCTGATTCCGTTTCGCTGAAATTAAAGCAGCCTACCACATCGTAGCGGCGGTTCAGATGGGCGATCTTCAGATCCCAGATCCGTTTATCCCTTTTGATCGGAAAGAGGTCCAGCGGGCGAATATCCACCGCTGGATAAACCCGCCGCAGGATGTACACCCGTTCCGGGCTCAGATCCATCATCCGGTCCGAGGCCATCAGAGCCTGGCCAGTCAGCCCCTGCAGAGTGGCCCAGGCCCGTGCCTGATCGACCGTAAGCGGTGGCCGGAGCAGCATCACATCGGGGTCACAGTACCAGGCGATATTATGCAGAAAATACCACCGCTTGGTGGCCTCCAGAGCAACACGGAAGCCCTCCCAGCCCAGAACCACATCGCCGGCGGTCCGTGATCCGTTCATGATACCGACACCGGCAAGCGGGATCCCCCAGCAGCCCAGCAAATAGCGCTCTTCCCCGATGGCCTGCCGGATAGTCCGCAAAGTGCGCCGGTATAGCTCCACAGGATCGCCCCCCGGATTTCCAAAAAACTCAGCCTTTGTTCTGTATTCACGGATCACTATCGGCTGGCCGTCAATCTTGAAATACGCATACCCCCAGCCAATCAACCGCTGAAAAAGATCCTTCAGGTAGGCATGTCCTTCGTCCGTGGAGGGATCTACCAGAAACTTGCCCTCCCAAGTGTCGGAAGCCGACGACCCGTCCGGCTTCAGCAAAAAAGCACCGGGATGGGCCCGAACTACTTCTGCATTGCTCTGCCCATGCGGCGCCAGCCACAATCCCGGTTTCAGCCCCAGTTCTTTGATGCGGGCCGCCAGCCGATCCATGCCCATGGAAAACCGCCTGTCGATGGTGGTCCAATCGCGGTTCTCCCCCAGCCCGTGGCCAACCCCCTGCCAACCATCATCGATCTGCACGTATTCTGCCCCGTAGTCCTTCAGGTTGTTCGCAATCCACTCCGCATTTTTCAGAACCTCTTCAGCACTGATCTCCTGATAGTAATAATACCACGAACACCAGCCTGAAGGGGGCAGCGGGAACCGCGATTTATCGATGGGCTGATAAAACCGGATTCCCAGCGAATCCCGAAAATAGTTTCGGATGATCCTTCCATCTTTCATCTGAACTTCATCCTTCAGCGGATCGTACACTCCCTGGGCCAGCGGCGTGTTCACCGGGCCAAGGGTCATGACCATTAAATCCGGATGGCCAGAATCCTGAATCCGGCAGGGCACTGGATACGGCCAGCGTTCCGGCTTATCCGCAGAAAAGTGCATCCCCATCACCAGCCCCGAAACAGAAATCCAAAGAACCCCCCGAAGCAACAAACGGTTCATCGCTGTTCTCCCGGGATATTTTTTTCATTTCGATCATGATTTTCGCCTGCCATAAATTTGCAATGCCGTCGCTACAGAAGCAAGGAGAAAAACAACCGGAATGGCTGGCGGNTTCCAGGCAAGAAGCCTGCGATGACCTTCGTTCCTTGCGTTCTCCGCAAAACCGGGAGAGATGGCTTTCCCTCGGTAGCTGGCCCCCTTCCAGATCTTCCTCCGGCCAAAAGCGAATTGCGGGGGGCACCTCTCCAATAAGTGCCGGGCGGAAAAAAGATTTGACAAACACACACGTCCCAACTATATTAACGTTTGAACAAACGTTCAGATGAAAAAGGAGCGATCCATTGAACAAAAACCGAGAACCGGTCTGTGCCGTAACCATTGTTGACCAGGAGAAAATCCGCCGGGTTTCCGCAGACCTTCCGGACGAAAAGGTTATTACGGAACTGGCGGAAACGTTTAAAGTACTGGGGGATCCAACACGGCTGCGCATCATCCTTGCCCTGCTGATTGAAGAGCTCTGTGTCTGCGATCTTTCTGAGCTGATCGGCCTCTCTCAGTCCGCCATTTCGCATCAGCTGCGGGTACTTCGCAACCTGAAGCTGGTAAAATTCCAGAAGCGCGGCAAAATGGTGTACTATTCCCTGGATGATGAGCACATTCAGAACCTGATTCGGGAAGCAAAGGACCATGTTCGGGAGTAGTCAGGTTCAGCCGGTCGTTGGAGGTTTTTCCAGAAGATTGGCAGCACTTCTTGCCGCCGTTTTTTTCCTGCACACCTTTGTCATCCCATTCGCAGGGTCTGACCTGGTACTCTGTGTGGGCGACGACGGACACCTGGCATTCGAACTGGCTTCCAGGGCGTACCATCACTCCGCCCCGGAATCTGTAACCTTTCGCTTGAAAGCTCTACCTCACACCTACAACATGATTTGCAAGGATCTGGGGCTGGCCACCCTCAACAATCATCTTACCACAGAAATTGCCAAAAAACAACCGGTTGCCGTCTATCTTCCCACTCTCAGCAGGTGGTCCTCCCCCGCTGAAATTTTCCTTTCTTCCGGTCCGGAAGAACAGTCGGCCGCCATTTTTCCTGCCTTTCTGAGAACCACCATTCTTCTCATTTAGACCCATTTTTCCCTATTGCGGCTCTTTCCGGAAGTAGCCAATTCCGCTGCGCCGCATCCCCGAGCAGGCGCAAAGGGTCCGGAAAAACTAAACAATGTTTCTGGAGAAGGAGGCGACGTATGAAGAACAAGCTGTTCTGGCCTGTAATTTTGGCCATGGTGGTTAGCGGATGTGGAAGTCAAAAAATTTTTGTGGAACGGCCCGAACCACGGCCGCTGCTGAAGCCATTTCAAGCGGAGGAGGTGGAAAAACGGAAAACCCTTCCCCCGCAAAATCCATCCGGCGTCTTAACGCTCCGTGATGCGTTGCGCCTGGCACTGTTGCACAATCCTGAACTCAAGGTCTACTCCCTGGAAATCCGCGCCCGGGAGGCGCAGGCGCTGCAGGCATCGCTCTGGCCGAATCCGGAGGTGGAAGTGGAGATGGAAAACTTCGGCGGGCGCGGTGCCACCCGCGGCATGCAGGCGGCTGAATCCACTTTGCTGCTCAACCAGCTCATCGAGTTGGGAGGCAAACGGAAGAAGCGCACGGATGTGGCCCGCTTTGAAGGCCAGCTGGCCGCCTGGGACTACGAAGCACAAAAACTGGCCGTGTTCACCCGCGTGCTGCGGGCGTACGTGGACGTGCTGGCAGCACAGGAAAAAGTAGCTCTGCAGGAAGAACTGCTGGAGGTGGGCGAAAAATTCCTGGAAACGATCCGCCAGCGGGTGAAGGCGGGACGGACCTCCCCTGCCGAAGCGTACCGCGCCGAAGTGGAACTGGAGTTTACCCGGGTGGAACTGAAAAAGGCGCGCCAGGAACTCAGGGCCGCGCGCAAGCGCCT
>MTOL01000434.1 GCA_002011685.1 Deferribacteres bacterium JdFR-76 | reverse complement strand
CGGTATGGATACTTTGGCGTTTGCCATTGTGGTGGAGGAAATTGGGCGCGTCTGCGCCTCCACGGGAATTACGGTTTGTGCCCACATCTCTCTGGGCACTTATCCCATTTACGCCTTTGGCAACGAAGAACAGAAGCAAAAGTACCTTCCTAAACTGTGTAGCGGCGAATATATTGGGGCTTTCAGCCTGACGGAGCCGGAGGCCGGTTCCGACGCCGCCAGTCTGAAAACTACCGCTGAAAAGCGGGACGGTTATTACTACCTCAACGGCACCAAATTCTTTGTGACCAACGGAGGCAAGGCCCATACGGTGGTAGCATTTGCCCGCACGGATCCGGGGGCCGAAAAGCATAAAGGAATCAGTGCGTTTATTGTGGAAACCTCCTTTCCGGGGTTCAAACTGGGTAAAGAGGAGAAAAAGCTGGGCCTGAATGCGTCCAATACCCAGGAGGTGATTTACGAGGATTGCCAGGTTCCGGAGGAAAATCTGCTGGGAAATGAAGGGGACGGCTTTCAGCAGGCGGTGCTTACCCTGGACGAGGGTCGCATTGGCATCGGTGCGCTGGCGCTGGGTATTGCTCAGGGTGCCTATGAACAGGCACTGAAATATTCAAAGGAACGCATCCAGTTCGGCAAGCCCATTGCAGCTCAGCAGGCCATCCGTTTCAAACTGGCCGACATGGCGGTAGAGATTGCCGCAGCACGCCACCTGGTGTACCATGCCGCCTGGCTCAAAGATAACGACCGGCCCTTTGTAAAGGAATCTGCCATGGCCAAGCTGTACGCCAGCGAGGTGGCCATGCGCGTGACCAACCAGGCTATTCAGATCCACGGCGGCTACGGGTTCACCAAGGACTATCCGGTGGAACGATATTACCGCGACGCCAAGCTGATGACCATCGGCGAGGGGACATCCGAAATCCAGCGCCTGGTAATTGCCAAACAGATCCTCGAGAAAGAATCGTAGACAGCTGAACACAAATGTGAGCTGGGCTGATTCTGCTACGTGGGAGGCTCCTGCGCGGAGATGCAGAGGCCAGCTGGATGGGAGACAAAAGGGCATCAATTGATGCCGGCGAATGCAGATAAACAATTGGAAAAGTGGACCTTCTGAATGCAATTTGGACGTTTTGAAATTTTTCAGCTTTCCGACGGGCTCTTTGAATTGAAGTCCCACTGGATGCAGGAACTGGCGGCGGATGAGCTGCCCAGGCCTGCAATCGGGCGGACGGACAAACGGCGGCTGGTGGTGGGAATTCACCCGCTGGTGGTGCGGACAGAGGAGGCCCTTCTTCTGTGCGATACGGGAATCGGAACAAAACACCGCAACCAGCCCTGCGATTGGCCCACGCCTGTTGGTTCCCATCCGTCGGTGAAGGAGCAGCTGGAAGCACTGGGCATCTCTCCGGCTTCTGTAACCCATATTCTGCTGACGCATATGCATTACGATCACGCCGGTGGGTTGACCTGTCTGGATCAAGCTGGCGATCTGGTGCGAACGTATCCCCGTGCCCGGGTATACGTTCAAAACGATGAATGGGAAGCGGCGCAGGAAGCCCTTTATGAATCCAGTTCCGCTTACAGGTCGGAAAACTGGGGGCTGTATCAGGATTCGGAACGTCTTGTTCTGGTGGATGGCGACGAGGAGGTGGTTCCCGGAGTCCGGCTGGTGAAGACGGGAGGCCACACGCGGGGACATCAGGTGGTGCTNCTGGACGATGGCAACGGCCAGAAGGCTGCCCTGTTCGGGGATCTGATTCCNACCACCTTTCATTTTTCGCCGTTTCTGCTGCTGAAGTTTGACTACAATCCCGAAGAAGCCAAGAAATGGCGGACCTACTGGGTGGAAAAGGCGCTGGAGGAGGGCTGGCTGGTGTTCTTTTACCATTCGCCGCACGTGAAAGCGGGGTACGGGTACCGGAAGGAAAGCGGCCAAATAAAAGTGAAGAAGTTCACTGCGCCGGATTTGCATCCGGCAATCAAGCAAAATGATGCCGAAAAAAGCGGTCGTAAGTAAGCGAGGAGGGACCATGGCCGGATTGCGAGAAGCAGTGATAGTCAGTGCGTGCCGGACACCCATTGGTGCCTTTAATGGAGCACTGGCATCGGTGCCGGCCACGCAGCTGGGTGCCATTGTGGTAAAAGAGGCCCTGAAACGGGCGAATTTGCCGGGTGACGAAGTGGATGAAGTGATCATGGGGTGTGTTTTGCCGGCCAATCTGGGGCAAGCACCTGCCCGGCAGGCGGCTCTGGGTGCGGGATTGCCCACAAAAGTGGAATGCATGACCATCAACAAGGTATGCGGCTCGGGGCTGAAGTCGGTGATGCTGGCGGCCCAGGCTGTTGCCGTGGGCGATGCGGATGTGATCGTGGCCGGCGGCATGGAGAACATGAGCCAGGCGCCCTATTACCTGGCAAAAGCGCGCCAGGGATACCGCCTGGGGCACGGCGAGCTGATCGATGGCATGATCAAGGATGGCCTGTGGGATGTGTACAACAATTTCCACATGGGAAACGCTGCGGAGCTGTGCGCCCGCGAGATGAAGATCACCCGGGAAGATCAGGATGACTTTGCGGCGCTGAGTTACCGCCGGGCCCTGGAAGCCCAGGAAAAGGGATGGTTTAAAGAGGAAATTGTCCCTGTTCCGGTTCCGCAGCGGAAGGGCGAACCGCTTCTGGTGGAAGCGGACGAAGAGCCACCAAAAGTGAATTTTGAGAAGATGAAAACCCTTCGTCCGGCCTTCGAGAAGGAGGGGACGGTTACCGCTGCCAACGCATCCAAAATTAACGATGGAGCCGCTGCGGTGGTGGTGATGTCTGCGGAAAAGGCAAAAGAGAAAGGGCTTCAGCCGCTGGTGCGGATTGTGGCACAGGCGTCATTTGCCCAGGATCCCGCATGGTTCACCACGGCTCCTGTCTATGCGGTCCGGAAAGTGCTGGAGAAGGCAGGTCTGCGCCTGGAGGACATCGATCTGTTCGAAATCAATGAGGCGTTTTCCGTGGTTCTGCTGGCGGCTCAGCGAACCCTGGGCATTCCCTTGGAGAAAATTAACATCCACGGTGGTGCTGTTGCCCTTGGCCATCCCATCGGTGCCAGTGGTGCGCGGATTCTAACCACGCT
This sequence comes from Deferribacteres bacterium JdFR-76, assembly GCA_002011685.1. Lineage (GTDB taxonomy): Bacteria > Zhuqueibacterota > JdFR-76 > JdFR-76 > JdFR-76 > JdFR-76. Next base: position 420 of record MTOL01000434.1, on the reverse strand, counting down.
GATCTACGCCATGAGGCGCACGGGAGCAAAGCGCGGCCTGGCAACCCTGTGCATCGGCGGTGGGGAAGCTTCGGCTCTGATTGTGGAACGGGTGTAGAAGAACCGGGCGAACGGAGTAGGGGAGCAGCGCCGCCCCGGAGGAAACCGGAAAGCAAACCTCGTGGGCAGGATCAAGAATAATAGGGAGGAGCAATGGACCGAAAGAAAGTTGTTGTGCTGGGAGCAGGAACGATGGGCAATGGGATCGCCCATGTTTTCGCTCTCAAAGGCTATTCCGTCTGCCTGATTGATATCAAGCAGGAGTTTCTGGACCGGGCAATGGCCACGATTTCCAGGAACATGGACCGCCAGATCAAAAAGGAAATTATCACGGAGGAAGAAAAAACCAGGGCCCTGGAAAGAATCACGCCTACGACAGAC
>MTOL01000360.1 GCA_002011685.1 Deferribacteres bacterium JdFR-76 | reverse complement strand
GCGTGGAAGCTCTATTTCCGCACGCGCACAGAGCAGAAGCGGCTGGCGGATCTGGTTCAGATTCAAACGGTGAAGCTGGAAAGGCAGCGTTCCTATTTTCAAACGCTGCTGGCCAATTTGCCCGTGGCCATTGCCCTGCTGGATCAGGAAGGAAAGATTAGGCTGGTGAACGCCCGTTTCGAAGCTCTTTTCGGCTATCCCGCCGATGAGGCAGCCGACCAGACGCTGGAAGAGCTGATCGTTCCATCGGAGCTCCGCGGGGAAGTCCGGCGCCTGAATGAAAAGGCATTACAGGGAGAACGCCTTGCGGTGGAAACGTGGCGGCTTAACCGCGAAGGAAGGCTGCTGCCCGTATCGCTNATTGTGTCACCCATTCTCACCGATGGTGAACGGCGGATTTATCACATCTACGAAGATATTTCCAGCCGCAAGCGGGTCGAACAGGCCCTGCGCGATTCCGAAAAGCAATACCGTAACCTCATAGAACTTTCCAACGATGCCATTTACATTGTTCAGGATGAGCGGTTCGTTCTGGTAAACCGAAAATTCACCGAAATATTTGGCTATACGCTGGAAGACATGCACCGGCAGAATCTGGGGATTTTTGATCTGGTAGCGCCGGAGAGCCGCCCGCTGATCCGCAAACGCGTGGAACAGCGCAAGCGCGGCGAAACTCCACCGCCGATCTACCGGTTCACAGCTCAGACGCGCACCGGAGAAAAACGGGAGGTGGAAGTAAGCCTGGCCAACATAGAATGGAAGGGACGGCCCGCCGTTCAGGGAATTTTGCGGGATGTTACGGAGTTCATCCGGCTGGAACAGCAGTTACAGCAAGCTCAGCGGTTGGAAGCCATTGGGAAGCTGGCAGGAGGCATTGCCCATGATTTCAACAACATGCTAACCGTCATTTCAGGCAACTGCGACCTGCTTCTGCTCCGCCCAGACCTGGACGATGAAATCCGCCAGGGGTTGCGTGAAATTCAGGGAGCGGCGGACAGAGCCGCTCATTTGACCCGGCAGCTCCTTGCTTATGGACGTAAACAGGTTCTGAAAAAACAAAAAACGGATCTTAATTACGTCATCTATGGCATCCGGAGCCTACTGGAATCGCTCCTGGAAGAATCCATTTCTCTGCAATTCGATTTGCAGGAATCCCTGCCTCCTGTTGAGGTGGATGCGCGGCAGATTGAACAGGTACTGGTCAATTTATGTGTGAATGCCCGGGATGCGATNCGAGAATGGGAAAAGATTCCGGGAGAACGGGACCGCCTTTCCCGCGGCGAAATTCTTATCGAAACCCGTGAAGTTCTNCTGGATGATGATTATGTCCAGAAGCACATCCAGGTGGTGCCAGGCCGGTATGTTCTCCTTTCTGTCACGGACAACGGTGTGGGNATGGATGCGAAGACCAAAGATCACATTTTTGATCCGTTTTTCACCACCAAAGAGATGGGAAGGGGGACCGGCCTGGGGCTCGCATCTGTATATGGCATCATCAAGCAGCACCGCGGGTATATCTGGGTGTATAGTGAGCCCCAAAAGGGGGCCACTTTCAAGATCTATCTTCCTGTGGCCGAGGAAGGAGAAAAACGGCGGAGGAGGACTGGAAGAAATCGGGCCTCATCGGCCAACCAGGGCAAGGATCCTGTCCGGGCTGTAAAAGTTCTGCTGGTAGAAGATAATTCTCGCGTACGGGAAATGACAGTTCGGATGCTGGAACAACTCGGATACCAAGTGATTTCCTTCGATTCTCCCATAGAGGCCCTGGAGCATGTGAAGACCGAAAAAGAGCTGCGTATCGATTTGCTGATTACAGACGTGATCATGCCTCAGATGAGCGGCCACCAGTTAGCCAACGAAATTCAGGATCGTTTTCCCGAAATAAAAACTCTGTTTATCTCCGGATATTCAAAAAATGCTCTTCAGCGTGAAGCGTATTTTGACGTGGAAATTAATTATCTCCAAAAACCTTTCAGCATCCGGGACCTTCAGGACAAGCTGAACGCACTGTTCGGACAGGAATCCGGGGACCTCCGCTGATCCATTTTTCCCTGGCGTGAAAACAGACGGCTCCAGTTCGGAAATAGGTCTGCTTTATTACTCTCTTCGGCGAAGAAGCGAAAAAGCGGATGTATTCCACAAAAAAGCACGGTCAAATCGGGGACCTTTAGCTAATACCAGAACCGGAAGCCGGAACGGCCCCGCTATACGTTTTGCGCCTGGATGGGGGGTGAAGAACCCGGGGTAACCGTGCACGTGGACTTCGTAGCGGCTCGTGATTTTATGTTCGAGCTGCCGGGAGGAGGTTTCAGATGGTGAACGGAGGCGGAAGCTCCTGCACAATCTTCACAGCAAAATTCCTGAATCCATCCTTCCGAAAAGCCCAGGATGTGCAATGCTGTTACGGCCGTCTGAAGCTCTTCAGGCGTTAGACGGCGCTGGAGTTCAGGGAACCGATGGGCTTCCCAGATGGGAAGGTACTGGGACATAAGACTGATGGCGGGACCGACACCCAGTGTTTGGCGGATGTACTGCAAAATTTCCAGCGTTTCAGGCAGGTGGTTTGGCAAAATCAGATGCCGGATGATAAGCCCCTGTCGGGCAATCCCGTTTTCGTCGGTGCGCAGCGGACCCACCTGGCGCCACATTTCCTTTACGGCTTCCCGGTTTGCTTTTACGTACCCAGGACATTTGGAGTAGCGTCTGGCTGAATCGTCCCGTGCATATTTCATGTCCGGCAGATAGACGTCAACAATCCCTTCGAGGAGCCGCAGAATTTCTGTCCGTTCGTATCCGCTGGTGTTATAAACCAGAGGAAGGCGAAGCCCTTTCCCATAGGCGATCTGCAACGCCTGGAGCACCTGGGGCAGATAATGGGTGGCGGTAACGAGGTTGATGTTGTGGGCTCCCTGTTCCTGAAGGTGCAACATAATGTCTGCCAGCCGGAGAGAAGAAACGCGGTAGCCGCAGAATTGGTGGCTCATGGGAAAGTTCTGGCAGAAATGGCAGGACATTGTGCAGCCGGCAAAAAACAGGATGCCTGAACCGCGGGAACCGGAAATGGGCGGTTCCTCGCCATGGTGCAATTTGTATTTGTAAAGGATAACATCTTTTCCGGCACGACAGAAACCCGTCTCTCCAGAAAAGCGGTTTGCTCCGCATTCCCTCGGGCACAGTCTGCAGGAAAACAGCTGCTCCTGAAAGGCTGGCAGGACGCGGTTAATCCGTTCCAGTTTAACCCGAATTTCCTGTTTGCTGAGTCCTTCCCGTCGGGGCAATTCTGCCCCGGCAAAAAAGTTGGTCCGCTTCTGCGAGCTGCGGATTCCGCGCATTTTCCTGCCGCACAGTTTTTGCTGCTCTGCGGTCCTATTTGAAAATATAAATTGCTCAACTAGCGTGCAATGTCATTTCTGCCGCAGAGAGCACCTGGAAAGGCGGTTTTACATGCTTTCCTGTAATCCGCAGTGGTGGATACCGTTCCGGAATGTACCGTGGATGGGATTCTTTATTGCGAGGGATTGGGGCGGTTATTACATTTGAACGTTTGAGATCACGAGTGAGGTGAGTTA
>MTOL01000034.1 GCA_002011685.1 Deferribacteres bacterium JdFR-76 | reverse complement strand
TCTGGCCGAACCGTTCATTAGCCGTTCTGAGGACGGGTATTATCAAAGCGTGGCCGATTTTGTCCGCCGCCGGCTGGGAAAGGAATTCCTGGATTATGCCATCAATCCATTCGTAGCCGGAATTTTTGCGGGAGATCCGGAAAAACTGAGCGTGCAGTCAGCTTTTCCGCGTCTCTACCGGCTGGAGGAAGTGTACGGCAGCCTGATCAAAGGGATGATCAAGGGGGCCAAAGAGCGCAAACGCCAGGCTGAAAAGTCCAAACAATCTGCCGAAATGTTTTCTTTTAAAAGCGGTCTGCAAGAATTCGCGACCGGTATCGCCGGGTATCTCCATGACGATCTTCAGCTTTCTGCAAACGTTATCAGGATCGAACGCGAAGGCAGCGGCTACCGCATTGTCTATCGGAAAGATGGAGAAGACGGCGCAGTTAAGGCAAATACGGTGGTATCTGCGGTACCGGCTTATGTGGCAGCACGGATTTTGGGGCATTTAGATCCGGAGGTAAAACAACACCTGGAATCTATTGAATATCCACCGGTTCTGGTTCTTTTTTGTGTTTATCCGCGGGAAAAGATTGCGCAGCCGCTGGATGGGTTTGGCTATCTTATTCCTGAAGTGGAAAAACAGCATTATTTAGGAGCCCTGTGGAGTTCTACAATATTCGATGGCCGGGCTCCTGCCCACGAAGCCGCTTTCACCATCTATGTCGGAGGCGCCCGGCAACCCGAACTGCTTGACCGGCCGGAACAGGAACTGGTGCAAACGGTATTGGAAGAGTTTGAACGGACCATGGGGATCGAAGCAGATCCGGTTCTGGTAGAAACGCGGTTCTGGGAAAAAGCCATTCCGCAGTACAACCTTGGCTATATCGAGCATGTCCGCTGTTTTGAGAGATTTGAACGCGAGAATCCGGGGCTGTTTCTGGCCGGAAATTACATCGGTGGGATTTCACTGGGCGACTGCGTGCGGAATTCGCGTCCTTTGGCCCAGAGGGTAATCAGCTACCTCCGCGGCGAGGAACGTTCAGAAACCGGAAAAAGCTGAAAGCATCGGGGGAGGCGCGCCGGGAATTTGCACTGCGGCGACAAAAAGGTANTCTTAGCCGGTGAGCTGCATAACCAGGCTTCCGAACTGGATGCCNTCGTAGAGGGCGTGGGACAGAACGAGGGGAAATAGCCGCCGGNAGCGGTAAAAATAAAAGCCAACCACCGCACTCTTAAATCCGATAGAAAAAATTGCAGGCAGCCCCTGGTAAAAATGAAGGAGGCCTATTATTGCGGAGACGATTATGATTGCGGTGAAGTGCCAGATCTTGCCGGAATTCAGATTCCACAGGCATTTCAGAAAAAACGTTCTGGAGATTTCTTCGTAAAATGCAACGCCGACCCATAGCACCGGTCCGAACCAGATAATCAGGTAGAGCGGGTTGTTCGCCAGTTCCGTTACAGCACGGAGAACTTCGTCTGAACCCGAAACGTTTTGTGGAAGCCACCGGAACAGCGTTGCTCTTTCCGCAAACGTCAGCAGAAAATAAAGGCCGGTCAGCATGATTCCGTGCAGCATATCGGAAGAGAGAGAACCGGCTCCGGAATGAAAGGTGGAACGGAACGTCATGCCCAGGTAGTATCTGTTTAGCAAAAGAATCAGAATGGATGCACATCCGCCAAAGAGAAGGGGGAAGATGAGCATTTGTTCGGTTGTGAATCCCTCCGGATGGGTCAAACGGTAGGTAATGATGGCGCTGTTGATGGGAACGATAGCGAGGATCACGGCAATCAGATTGCGTTGAGGGGTGTTCATTCATCCATCTCCTTGAAAGAAATCCTGTGCTCATTGTTTTTGGCAATTGGGAACAGGGCTCAATCCCGGGCGATTCTAGCTGAATGTCTTATTCAGTTTTGTCAAAGGTAGGCTTACATGAGATGAATCGCAAGCATTTCCATGCGAACGCTGTGAATTTTCTTTCACTAGGCTTGGCCGGTTGGTGATCTGCCGGATGTCCGGAAAGAAATCGTTCAGTTCCGCGCCGGATATATGGAAGTGTAAAACTTTTTGTGACTCCGATGAAATGGCGAAGTTTCTGAGCCATTTTCTAAAATAAGCCCGGAAACTATGGAAGAAAACAAGGCAATGGATAGGAGCCGGTGTAATGCTGTGGCTGGGGTTTTGGAAACGAATCAAATAAAAAAGGCCCGTACGGAACGAACCCATGCGGGCCAATTTGTGAGCCACCGAGCGGACTCGAACCGCTAACCTGCTGATTACGAATCAGCTGCTCTACCGGTTGAGCTACGGTGGCTTTTTGACGAACCAAAATATATTTATTTTCCCACTCGAATGCAAAAGAAATGCGTCAGACTTTTTTTCCAATTTCGATTCCGTTCAACCTTTCAAAAAATCGCACAATCCCGCCATGGTCCAGCGATCCCTCTCCCTGATTGCAGAGCGCTGTGAGATATTGCTGCAGAGAAGCCGTTAAGGGGAGGGCTATCTGCAGGTTTTTGGCCGCTTCCATAGCATTTTTCAGATCTTTGCGATGCAACTCAATGCGGAATCCCGGTTTGAAATCTCTCTGAAACAATTTGGGAGCTTTTGCATCCAGCACCCGGCTTCCTGCGAGTCCTCCGCGGATGGCCTCATATACCTTTTGAACATCGAGGCCGGCTTTTTGGGCCAGCACGAATGCTTCGCCTACTGCGGCAATGTTCAGGGCTACAATAATCTGGTTGGCCAGTTTTGTGAAGCCGCCCGCTCCCACGGGACCTACGTGGACAATATTTTTGCCTAGCGCCTCAAAGATGGGCATGCATTTTTGGACGGGATCCGCATCGCCACCGATCATGATCGCCAGGCTCCCGTCGATTGCACCCTGTTCACCGCCGCTTACCGGGGCATCCAAGAAGTGAACGCTTCGTTCCGCCAGCTGTTTGCTTATTTCGATCGAAACCGTGGGGTCGATGGAGCTCATGTCAATGACTATCATTCCCGGGCGCAGGTATGGCCGAATTCCGCGAGGGCCCAGAACCACATCCCGCACCTCTTGGTAATCGGGAAGCATTGTGATGATGACCTCAGAGCGCCCCACCAGCTCGCTGTAATCATGGCATGGATGGGCTCCTTCCCTGGCGAGTTCATCCATTTTTTCCTTCGAACGACTTGAAACAGAAAGAGAAAAGCCCGCTTTCAAGAGATTTCTGGCCATTGGTTTTCCCATAATGCCGAGGCCAATAAAACCGATCGCTGGAAGATGGCTCATTGCTACCTCCCGTACTGGGTGGGAATATTTATATGGGTTTTTAGTGAATAAGAAAACACTTAAAAGGCCAGGCGGACAATATCACCGGCCTGGACCTGCTCAAGAAGAGAGAAATCCCCGTGCATCTTTCCGATAACCTCCACAGGCGAAGCCGGACGGATTTCTTCTCCTTTGCTGCCCGGAGTTGGACCAAAGAAAAAACAAAGCGCCTGTCCTGGAGGCCAATAGCCTACGTCTCCTTTTTGCACGATCTCCGCAGGATGCTCGGTTTCCAGCCGCAAAGGGATGGAAAAATATATTTCTTTTCCCCAAAGCTGGGCTTCAGCCTGATAGG
>MTOL01000037.1 GCA_002011685.1 Deferribacteres bacterium JdFR-76 | reverse complement strand
CGCCACAGAGGGCATCCAACGGGAAAATAGCCCGGGAAAAGCCTGCGCCTGGTGAAACGGGCACATTGCGGAAGCAGGGAAACCGGCCACGATCCTTTGTATTCTACGAACTGATGTCCGGCAAATCACCTGAAATTCACAGAATTCATCTGCCATTTTTATTAGCATTTCTTTGTGCAAATGGATATTGTTATTTTTGTCTGAAAGCGCCGGTTCATTTTCTCATAAACCGTAAGGGCACGGAATACTATGGGCTGGAAAATCCTGATCCATTACGGCGAAATTGGCCTGAAAGGAAAAAATCAGCCGGAATTTCGCCGCAAACTGAAAGAAAATATCACGCGGAAACTGGGGGCGGCCGGTCTGCAGTGGCCAGTGTGGGAGCAGCGGGGCTATCTGTGGATATCGGTTCCGGATGAAGACCCGCAGCGGGCGCAGGCATTTTTGCCCCGTTTGTCCGAAGTATTTGGCATTTCATGGTATGCGCTGGCCAGAGAAATTCCGCTCTCTTCTTCTTCCGTAAACGATCCGGGGGCAGCCTTGCAGACCCTGGAGGAAGAAACGGTACGGCTCGCAGAAAAAACACACATCCCAAACCAGGCCTTTTGTGTACGGGCACGACGAAGTGTAAAAGAGTTTCCGGTTTCTTCAAAAAAACTGGAGGAGCGTCTGGGTGCACTGATCCTGGAGAAAACGGCCTGGAACAGGGTGAACCTCAGCCAGCCCGATCGCACATTTTACGTTGAAATCAATCCCGACGGGATTTATCTGCACGCGGATCGTCTGGAAGGCCCCCGAGGCTTGCCGGTTGGCGTGACTGGCCGGGTCCTGGCCCTGCTATCTGGCGGTATCGATTCGCCCGTGGCCATGTACCTGGCTGCCCGACGCGGCTGTGAGGTAGACTGCATTCACTTCACGGCTACTCCCCTGCAAATGATTGAAGCCCCGCGGTACAAAGTAAGCCGCATCGTTCAGCACCTGAGCCGGTACACCCTCCGGTCCCGATTGTACCTGGTCCCCTACACCTACTTTGACGTGGCCCTTCTGGGCAAGACGGTGGAATACGAATTGGTTCTGTTCCGCCGCTTTATGGCGAGGGTAGCTGAACGGCTTGCCCAGAGCACAGGTGCCCAGGCTCTTGTCTCGGGAGATAATCTGGCTCAGGTTGCTTCTCAAACACTTCCCAACCTGGTTTCCACCAGCAGGGCTGCTGGTATGCCGATTTTGCGGCCGCTTCTCACCTACGAAAAGCAGGAAATTGTGGACCTGGCCAAAAAAATTGGCACTTTTGAGCTCTCCATTGAGCCTTACAAGGATTGCTGTGCCATTATCTCCCGACACCCCAAAACTCAGAGCAGCCATGCACAGCTTGAGAGGATTGAAAAGGAAATTTTCTCCGACTACGAAGGCATGATCCAGCAAACCCTGGATGAAATGAAAATTCTGGAATATGAGAATGGCGAACTCAAGCTGGAAGAGAATCTGAATACTGATCCTGCCGGCTGAGCATCTCCCAGGAAAAATGTAGACTTCCTTCCCCTTTGCACTGGCAGCGTCCGTCTCTTCGACATGAATACGCTGCATCCGAGCTTTTCATCTTCGAATGCTTCTACCGAAGAAGAATTTGCACCAGGATGGGATTTCAGGCTGGGTGCTCAGACTCCCTGGCTGCCGGAACGAGCTTCTTTCCGAAACTCCCTTCCACAAAAAGAAGATGAAGAAAGCGGAAGAAGGCAATCACAAAAATTTCCAGCACCAGCAAATACCAGGGCCAAGGCGGAAGCCAGCGAACAGGGCCGAAGTCAATGGCCGGGATGGAGCGGAGGAACAGATAATTGCCGCCGGTAATCCAATTTACCGGAAGAAGGAAAAGGGCCAAAAGGTTGAGCCATTTCCAAGAAGCCGCTCCCCAATCAGACGGTTTAGATCGGAATGATCCTGCAGCAAATAAAGGTACAGGATACCAAAAAGCGGCAAGGTATGTCCCACAAACATCCCGAAATAGCGGAACGAGGGAAAATCTACCTGCAAATCGGGAAAAATCAGTGCCAGCGTCGAGCCCGCCAGGATCCAGTAGAAGAGGACGTCGTACAGCTTGCGAATGGGACGGAGGAGGTAAATACCCAGCAGTACCGTACTGATTCCGCAAAGATGAAATGGCAAATCCCGGGCCAGGGAAAAATCCCCTTGAATCAGAAGGACAGCCCGATAGAGTGCCGCCCATGCCAGCAAAACCACACCAAAAACCGGCTGGAAAGAGCGAAGGAGCTTTTGGCGTGGAACCCGGGAAAGTTTACGCAAAAAGAAGACGATAACAAACAGGGAACCGATGACCCCTGCAAAATGAGACAGCCCAAATAGCCGGAACGGACGGAAAGCCGGTGCCATCGATCTGCCTCCAATGGCTACATAAACATTTTACAATATTTTAACAAAATTGCAAGTGATAAGATTCCTTCTTCGTTTCCCCTCATACTCAATAAGTTGGGCGTAAAATTAAAATATCCGACTAAATACTCAATTTTCTCCCCGGAAATGCCGATAAGTAGGTAGAGCTTTTTTCAAATCAACCAACAGAAGGAGGAATGAGTGGTGAAGAGGGTCTGGAATAAGGGGATTTCTTTGTTATTTTGCGGGTTGCTAATCTGGACGGGATGGAGCCAGGCAGCAGAGAAAGCCAGTGTCTTACAGTTTATTTTTATGACGAAAGAACTGTTTCCCGGAACTGAGAAAATTGGTGTTCTAATTGACAAGAACGACCCGCAAAAAGCCTCCCTTCTGGAAAAATTGAACCGCGCCGGGGTAGCAAACCAGGTCAAGATCGTGGTGGCAGAAATTTCCGATAATACAGACGTTATTCAGAAGTTCAAATCCCTCATTCGTGAGTACAATATTCAGGTTTTGATGGTACTTCAGGAGGGCGGACTATTTCAGGACAAGGTGGTTCGGGGATATCTGGTTAAAAATTCTGTTTTGCAGAAGGTTCCGTTGGTAGGTCCAACTCCTCAGTGGGTTGAAGAGGGGGCTTGTTTTTCCGTTAGCATAGAGGCCGGCTCGCTGAAACTGCATGTTCATCCCCGGACGGCAGAAATCTTCGGCTTACAGGTTCCTGAAAAATACGCNGGCCGCACACAGTTCGCAGCCAATTAGGGGAGTCGTCTCATGATTGGGCAAGCCTTTCTGGATCGCTTGTCAATGCGCCAGAAGATATTCCTTATCCTGAGTTTATCTCTTCTGGGCGTATCCATCGGTTTTTTCATCCACACAAAACGGACATATCAGCTTGCCAAAACGGAATTCGAACACCGGGGCCAGATTATCGCACAGTCTCTCGGGAACCAGTCGGTCTACGAAATCTTAATGAAGGACAGAGAAACTCTCCGTCAAACAATTCACAACATGATTGTAAATGGTACAATCCGGGCCGCAGCGGTGTTTGATGCCCAGAAAAGCCTCATCGCCGAACAAAATTTCAATACCCTGCCGCAGGGAATTCAGACTGACTTTTTTAAACATCCAATTTTCTGGACCCAAACACATGATGGTCAGCCTGCGGTAGTTGCAACGGAAATCATTAAAAACCCATCCGAT
>MTOL01000437.1 GCA_002011685.1 Deferribacteres bacterium JdFR-76 | reverse complement strand
TCTATGCTTCTTGCGACATTCCCTTTCTGGCGGGCCTCTTCCCTTCGTTTTGGTGTTGCCTTTTCAGTCCTTTCCGCACTGGAATCCGGCATATCTCCTTCCCTCACATTCGCCTAAAATGCCCGCAGCATTTCCCACCAGTTCAGCAAAATGGCGTGGTACGTTTTCTCAAACACGTAAGCGAAAACCGGAACGGACATGGCCAGGGCAATGAGCCCGAGACCGATCTGCAGCGGAAACCCCACCAGAAAAATGTTCATTTGCGGCAGCGTTCTGGCCATAATCCCCAATCCCACATTTGTGAGAAGAATGGTGGCCATGATTGGCGCCGCAATTTTAATCCCGATAAAGAACATCTCGCTGCCCAAACGCACCAAGGAACGTCCAACATCTGCCGGAAAATGGGCCCCCGTTAGTGGAATAACACGGAAGCTTTCCACAATTCCTTTAAGCAAATACAGATGCCCATCCAGAGCAATAAATAGCAGAAACGCCAGGAGGTATTTGAGCTGAGCAATCAGAGAAATACGGTTCTGGTTTTGCGGATCCATGACGCTTACGATGCCAAATCCCATCTGGAATCCGGCAATTTCTCCTCCCAGCTGAATTCCGACAAAGAGGAAAAGCGGCACAAATCCGACAATCATTCCGGCAAGCAGGCTTTGCAGAAACAGCACGGAAAATCCAAAAAGGCTGCGGTAAGAGGGCTCCAGCCGCAGATCCGGCAACAGCGGATGAATGAGCAATGCCAGCAAAAAAGCCAGAGCCAGGCGAAGCTGTACAGGCGCTCCACGGTCGCCGTAAAATGGCATAACCACCAGAAGTGCACTCAACCGGACAAAGATCAGCAGGAATTTTTCAGCCTCTGCCAGTGAAATCCCAAACATCATCCGCCCTTCAGTGTGCTACGGATCCAATGGACTGGAAAATATTCGTCGTAAAGGTGATTACCACATTTAGCATCCAAGGCAGAAAAAAGAAAAGGGAAAGGAACACCACCAGGATCTTTGGAATGAACGTAAGGGTCATCTCCTGGATCTGGGTAACTGCTTGAAAAATACCGATCATCAGACCGATAATTAGACCGGAAACCAGCATGGGCGCCGAAACTAGCAGCGCCGTCATGATGGCCTCCTTCCCCAGTGCAATAACGAATTCTTGCGTCATGGCTTCCTCACATCCGGATACTTTGCAGAACTGATGTTACCAGCAAATTCCATCCGTCAATTAGGATGAAAAGCAGCACTTTAAACGGCAGCGAAATCATAATGGGTGGAAGCATCAGCATCCCCATGGACATCAGCACGCTGGCCACCACCACATCGATCACGAGAAACGGAATGTAAATCAAAAAACCGATCTGGAAGGCAATGCGTAACTCACTGATCACAAAAGCCGGAACCAGAATATGCACAGGGATGTCGTCCGCATTTTTGGGACGGTCAATCCGTGCAATGCTCACCAGAAGCTGAAGGTCCTTTTCACGCGTCTGCTTCAGCATAAACGTCCGTAAGGGCTCTATTGCCTTCTTGCTGGCCTCCTGAAAGGAGATTTCTTCGTCCAGATACGGCCGGATTGCCTGCCTGTAAATCTGGTCGAATGTTGGGTTCATGATGAACATGGTTAGAAATAAAGCAAGACCGATAAGCACCTGGTTGGGCGGCATCTGCTGCAGACCCAGTGCCTGCCGCAGGAAGTGAAAAACCACAATAATTCGCGTAAAGGAAGTCATCAGAATGAGGATCGCCGGTGCAAGTGTCAGCACCGTCATCAGAAGAAGAATCTCCAGGGTAACGGCCACATCTTTCGGGCTCTTGGCACTCTCGAAGCCGATGGAAACCTTCGGTACCGGCTGGGCATGGGCTGTCCAAACCGGCACAATGAGCATTAATCCTACCAGACACGCTAATTTGATCCATTTATGTCCGTACATAGCTGGCCCCTGCCGTCCGGAAGACTTTTTCCAGCTGCTGCGCAAATTTTGATTTTGCCGCTTGCGGCTTCAGGCTATTCTCCCACCTCTCAACGGTTTCGGGATCGGTAATTTCGGCGATAGCTGCAATGCCCGATTCCGAAACCCCAAGCACCAGAATCCGGTCCACCAAACGCACCACAAAAAGATTCTTTTTGGCCAACAAAGGGACAACCTGCAGAATCTCGGCGGCTCCCGCTCCCCCAGCCATACGGCCTGGATAAGCGAACCGCTTTAAAAACAGGACGGTGAGGTAAATCAGAACAAGAACCAGGCCCAGAAAAAACGCCAGTTTGAGCGTCATCTGTGCAACGCTGACTTTTTCCTTGGCATCGGCCGATTCTGTAAAGACCACCCCGCTAAACAGCATAACCTGAGCGCCAAAAAAGAGCACCGCCAGGCCACTCAAAAGCAGGGTAATCCACCTTTTTGTTCGGGATTTTTTCATTCTCCTGCCCCACCTAGATGAATCCGCTCCCCGGGTTCAACCAGAGAGGTGATGCGAACCCCAAATCGGTCGTCCACAACCACCACTTCGCCCTCTGCAATTTTTTTGTTGTTTACCAGAATATCCACGCTCTCTCCGGCCATCTTGTCGAACTCTAGTATGGCCCCTTCCGTCAGTGTCAGGATTTCGCGGATGGTCAGGTCCTTTCGGGCCAGTTCGACCGACACGGGCAATTCCAGATCATACAGCAGTTCGAGCGTACGTGTCCCCACTTCTGCCGGAGCGGTGGAATCGTCCTTTACATGAAGCGCCCCAACTTCCGTGTCAAAAAAATCCTGACTGCTGGCAGTCGCCTCTGGCGTATCCTTCTCAGCCGAATCGGCCGCTGTTTCCTGTTGCGCAGCTGCCGGCTCTTCGGTTGCCCCCGCCGTTTGCTGTTCGGGTTGTTCCATTTGTTCTTGCTGATTTTCCTGCGGCTGTTTTTCTTTTTCTTCTGCCATTGCCCTTTCCTCACTCTTCCATCCGTTCAGTTATTTTGAATGCCAGCCGATTTCGGTACAAACCGGCCCTGCCAAGAAATCGGGGCCGTTTCCCGATCGCAAGTTCAAGCGGTTCATCTGTCCGCCGGTCCAGCAAGATAACATCACCCGTTTTCAGGGTGAGAATCTCCTGGATGCTCAACCGGGTTTTTCCCAGATAGACGCTAACCGGCGCAGTAACCTCTTTCAAGTTCTGCTCCAGGATTTTTCGCTCTTTGGGTGATGGTTTCCGCCGTACTTCCGAACCATTTTCCTTTTCAAACACGGGCACAAGCTTTTCGATGAGGAAGTAGGGATAAGTCAGGCCAAAAAGATAGCGGTTTTCGTCGATGTTACATTCAAACGCCACAGTAATTACGCTTTCTCCCGATTCCGCAAACTGCAGATAGGCCGCATTGGAGAAAAAGTGCTGGATCTGCACATCAAAACTGGCAACAGAATTCCAGGAAGACTTGAGAATTCTGGAGATATCACGGACAATTTTTTCCATCAGGATTTGTTCAATTTTTGTGAGTTCTCGCTTCAGGTTATCTCCGCGGCCGGGCCCCCCCAGAATGCGGTCCACAGTGAAAAACGCAAATTCGGGCTGCAGCTCAAAAACGATGCTGCGGGCATGTGGCTTCAGTTCCAGCACATAG
>MTOL01000527.1 GCA_002011685.1 Deferribacteres bacterium JdFR-76 | reverse complement strand
TACAGGCGTCTTTTTTGGTTCGTCGTTTCTTCTTCAGGCTGGGTCTCCGTGGCAGCTGGAAATCCCGGCTTTTTTTGAACTGCTGTTGCCTTATCTGCAGAGTGGCGTACCTGTAGAGGTTGTACCTTTGAACCGCGCCGTCGATCCATCTTTTCTGAACCAGTTTGAGGTTCTGGTTGGCAGCTATGAGGCCTACCGGCCTGTCANCGGGGCCGTGAACCGGGCACTGGAGGAATGGGTGCGCAGACGCGGGGGTGTTCTTTTCTTTTATACCGGCCAAACCGGCCCGTTTGATGAACTGGAAGGCTGGTGGAGTGCCGACTACGATCGGCCTCATGAATCTCTTTTTGACCGCACCGGAGTTGGGCTGTATCCAGAAGCGGGATTTCACAAGGTGGGCAAGGGCGTCATTTATACGGAGCGGAGCTCTCCAGCCGAACTGGCAACCATGCCACAAAGCGGCAAGATTTTCTGGAACTCCTTTCTCTCCATTCTGCAGCTTGTGGCGCCGGATTCCTCCCGCTTTTTTGCTCCGCGAATTCTCCATCGGGCGCGGGGACCATTTCACGTGGTTTTCATTCCGGAAGAGAATTGCAGCCAGTCGAAGGACAGCACGGTGATGAAAGGCAGATGGCTCAGCTTGTGGAACGAAGGGTTCCCGGTTTTGCGCGATCCGCAGCCTGTGCCGGGAGACCCCCTGCTGCTTGTGGATCTGCAGGCAATACCGGCGGATACCGTCGCTGTCCTGGCTGCGACGGGAATGGTTGCGGATCTTTTGGCAGATTCCCTCACGGTGTCGTTTATTTTTCGTTCGTTTCCCGAAATTCCTGCCGATCTCGTCATGCGCCTGCCTTCAAAGCCTCTTGAAGTACAGCTTTCTGCAAATGGAGATGCCTCTGGGATTCTTCAACGTGAATGGGATTCGCAGGAAAACCTGCTCCGGTTGCATTTCACACCGCAACAATCCTCTACGGCGATCCGTATTTCGATGATCAGATAGCAGGGCGCTTCACCGGCGGAGAATCAAAACATTTCTCACTTAATTTCTGGAGGGAGCAATGGACCGCAAAAGCATAGTTATCTTGCTTCTGGCGATATCTCTACCTCTCTGGACGCTCAGTCAAACACGGGTTCTGATCAAGTTCAAGCCCGGTACACCGGAGAGGACGAGGGATTCCATTTTGAATGTGCTGCAGCTTAAGCCTGTGAAAGAAATTGGGCAGCTGAGGATGGTCCTCTGTGAAAGCCCGAAGACCGCTGCCCTGGCCGATTTGCGGAAGGCCGCGGAGTCGATAGAGGAGGTGGAGTATGTGGAAGAGGATTATATCTACACGGCCGATGAGCAGGTAACGACCGAGGAAATCCAGGCCAAACTCTCCTTCAGCCTGGACAAGCTGCAGGAAATGGAATTTGCACAACAGCGTCTGATTGTCCGCTTCCGGTCGGATGCCACGCCCGAACAGATCCGCCAGTTTTTGCAATCAAGGGGGATGGAAAAGGTCAAGGAGTTTACGGCCCTCGATCTTCAGCTGCTGCGGACGGCGCCCGGAGTAGCAATGCGGGCCGCAATCGTCAGCGTAGCAGCGGAGGCCATTGTGGAATATGTGGAACCGGATTTTATCGTCAGGGCCCTGGAAGTACCAAATGACCCACGTTTTTCCCAGCAGTGGGGCTTGCACAACACCGGCCAGACCGGTGGAACGGCCGATGCCGATATCGATGCGCCAGAGGCCTGGGAAGAGCAGACCGGAAGTCCTTCAGTGCTGGTGGGAATCATCGATACCGGCATCGATTACCGCCACGAGGACCTTCAGTCCAATATCTGGGTGAATCCCGGGGAATATGGAGGCGGAAAGGAGACAAATGGTGTGGATGATGATGGGAACGGTTACGTGGACGATTGGCGCGGGTGGGACTTTGCGAACGGCGACAACGACCCAATGGATGATAACGGTCACGGAACGCATGTTGCCGGGATCGTAGCTGCTTCGGGCAATAACGGGGCTGGCGTGGCAGGGGTCTGCTGGAAAGCGGGACTTGTTCCGCTGAAATTCCTGCGCGCTGACGGATCAGGCTATGTGTCCGATGCCATTGAGGCGGTTCTCTATGCCGCCGATATGGGCATCCGCATCCTGAACAATAGCTGGGGCGGTCGGCAGTATTCCCGGGCTCTGGAAGATGCAATCCGCTATGCCAATGATAGGGGCGTCCTTTTTGTGGCAGCTGCTGGTAATGATGGGGAAAACAATGATACATCTCCCCACTATCCCAGCAACTACGAGGTGGCCAACGTGATCTCTGTGGCGGCCAGTACGGACCGGGACCGGCGTGCTGATTTTTCCAATTATGGAGAAGAGACCGTGGATTTGGCCGCTCCCGGAGAACGGATTCTCAGCACCTACCCGGGGAATCGCTACGAGTGGCTAAGCGGTACCTCCATGGCAACTCCGTTTGTGACCGGAGTGGCCGCGCTGGTGGCAGCTGAGTTTCCCGGAATTGCCCTCGCGCCGCTCAAACTGCGCCTCCTTGGCGGCGTGGATTATTTGAGTGCTTGGGAGGACCTGGTCAAAACAGATGGGCGGCTCAACGCATTCCGTGCTCTAAGCCGGAAGCCTCTTATCGCGCTGACCACCGACTACGACGACACCGATAATCCCGACGGCCCGTATGTCATCTCCACCTATGTGGTGGATGACGGCCAGGTTCAGGAAGTGTTTCTTGTTTACTGGCGTGCCGGGGAATCCGGAAAGGATTCGTTGCAAATGCAGTATGTGAATCCGAACCACTATCAGGCCAGCATTCCGGGACATCCCACAGGAACGACTGTCCGCTATTATGTCTCTGCCAGGGATGATGTCGGTTTCTACGCGCGCAGCCGGACGTTTCAGTTCCGCGTAACCCGGATCGCGGCCTGTTGCGGCCAGCTGGCAATTTCTCTGAAGCGGCCCCCATCGGGATGGCCGAGTGGGTTGCTTGTGCTGATGAACGTGCTGCTTCTGATTGCACCTTGGTTGTACCTGCGGTACCGCGCCAGAAAACGCCCTGCCATTCCCGCAATGTTTTAGATCCAGCAGCTCGCTTTACAGGGTCGGAAGTAATCGCCTGGAGAGGGAATCCGAAAGGTTTCGAGCCAGGGCGAAAATAGGTGGGGGGCCGGTTAGAAAAAAGAAGAATCGGGGCACCATCCGGGTGGGACCAGGACCGGACAGGGCCTGGCCAATGGATCAGGACGGCTTGCACAGGCCATTTTTGCCTTGAATGAAAATGATGGAATGGTTATGTTCCAATGTGATCGCCGGAGTGGATCCTCACGCCTATTCTTCATGGGAGGGAAAAANGNGTCGNNNGAGCCCTTTTGTCAGTACTGGTGGTCCTGTTCATCGTAGGTACTGCCGGTGCGCAGGAATTTGGAAGGCGGGGTGGTATTGGGCTGTTTGTCGGCCCGCAAAAGCTAATTGGGGGGGTATCGGATGATGCTATGATCGGTCCCTGGGGGGGAATGGAAATTTTTTGGGGCATGGGGGATCTATGGATGCTGGTGGGGGAAGCCGGGGCAGGATGGACGAGGCCGCGGGCTGCAAACAGCCAGATCCGGCATACTTCGCTT
>MTOL01000523.1 GCA_002011685.1 Deferribacteres bacterium JdFR-76 | reverse complement strand
ATCGATACTGGCACAGGGAAGGAGAAAAACCTGACGGCGGATCTGAATGTGCCGTTCCACAATGAAGATCACGACTATCCTTATCCGCCGCCGGGATATGGCATTGCGGGCTGGACGAAAAAGGACGCCCATGTACTGATTTACGACAAATACGATATCTGGCAGTTTCCGACGCGGGGCGGCGATCCGATGCGCCTGACAGACGGGCGGGAGCGCCACTTGAGCTTCCGCATTGTGCGCCTCAGCCGTGAGCGGCGATGGTTTGAACCCGGAGAGGAAGTGCTTCTCACAGGAACCCACACCCTGGAAAAATACCGCGGATTCTACACCGCCACCATTGGCCGTCCCGGTGTTACAGAGCGGATCGTGGAAAAGAAAAAATTCACATTTATTGCCAAAGCCAAGAAAGCAGATATCTTGATCTTTATCCGGGAGAGTTTCGATGAATTTCCGGACCTCTGGGTAAGCCAGACGGACTTTCGCACGCGCAAAAAGCTGAGCAACGTGAACCCTCAGCAAAAGGACTTCCTGTGGGGCAAAGCAGAGCTGGTTGAATGGCTGAGTGCCGACGGTATTCCTCTGCAGGGAGTGGTTATCAAGCCGGAAAATTACGAACCGGGCAAACGCTATCCGGTGCTAGTTTATTTTTACCGGATCATGTCCAATCGCCTGTACAATTTTCCTCAGATGGCCATCAACCATCGGCCCTGTTTGCCGCTTTACACCAGCAATGGGTACGTTGTTTTCCTGCCGGATGTAAAATTCCAGGTGGGACGGCCCGGATTCTCTTCGACCAAATGCCTGGTTCCTGGAGTGCAGAAACTGATTGAAATGGGGATCGCAGATCCAAAAGCCATTGCACTGCACGGCCATTCCTGGGGCGGTTATCAGACGGCATTTGTCATCACGCAGACGGACATCTTCGCCTGTGCCATTGCGGGAGCACCCGTGGCCAATATGACCAGCGCATACGGCGGGATTCGCTGGGGCTCAGGCCTGGCACGTCAATTTCAGTATGAACAAACCCAGAGCCGGATCGGGGGAAGCTTGTGGGAGTACCCGGAACGGTATATCGAGAATTCACCGCTCTTTTTCGCAGACCGCATCAACACTCCGCTGTTGATCATGCACGGAGACGAGGATGATGCGGTGCCCTGGTATCAGTCCATTGAGCTTTACCTGGCCATGCGGCGGCTTGGCAAAGAATGTTATTTTTTGCAATACCGGAAAGAGCCTCATCATCCGCGCAAATATGCCAACAAACTGGATTACGCTATCCGGATGAAGCAGTTCTTCGACCACTACTGCAAAGGGGCTCCGGCCCCCGAATGGATGATCAAAGGCGTCCCATACAGGGGAAGATGAGGGGGAAAAGGCGGACAAAAAAACCGGCGGTCAATGTGATCGTCGGTTGATTTCTACTCCGGCTGGTATTTTTCGATCTTTTCGATCCGGTATTTCAGTACACCGCGGGGGACCACCACCTCCACTTCTTCGCCCTCTTTCTTCATCAGAAGCTGTCGGGCAATAGGCGTCTCATATGAAATAATGTCATTATCCGGATCCGATTCAGCAGGCCCAAGAATGGTGTACACATCCAGCCGGTCGTTCTCCAGATTGCGTAAATAAACCCGCTTGCCCACCGTCACCTGATCGTCCGGAAGGTTCAGATCCTCAATGATAAGCGCACCTTCAATCAGCTGGCTCAGTTCTTGAATCCGTTTGGCCACCAGCTGTTGCTTTTCCTTGATGGCTTTGTATTCAGCATTTTCGCGCAGATCGCCGTGAGATGCGGCCTCTGCCACCTTTTTGGCAATTTCACCCTGCAGCTGCTTCTGAAGTTCTTCAATCTGTTTCTGGATACGGTCAAATCCTGCCCGTGTAATGTAGTTCCGCATATATGCCTCCCACCCTTCTTTTCCTTAACTTTCTGAGCGCAAATGCAAATATAGGAAATCCCATCGCCTAAATCAAAGCCGAATTTCAAAATTTTCCTGAAAAGCGGTGCACAAATGGAATTACCCGCAAAAATCCATTGACAAATCAAAGAACATTCGCTACCATTGAATATATAAACATTTGATACGCGCATAAAAGCGGGAACGGGAATTCAGCCGGCAACCCGAATTACGATCTTCCGAATTCGTACCAGCTGTGCCTCCGAAATCAAACCCTCCCCTTTTCCAGGCCAGCTAAATTCCCAGAAATGCTGGGGTCTCCGCTGCCGAATCCAGGCGTGGGATTCTTCTTACGGACCGCTTATCGAGATTCTTTAAAGGCGGGCAACTGGTTCGAAAGGTCCCTCTGAAAAAAGCGGAACATCCGGACGCGGTGAGCCCTGCGTAACCGAAGGAATTCCGGGAAACGTCATAACGGCAAAGCAGGCTTGCCAAAATTTGAGGCCAAAAGAATACAGGGAGATCAGATGATCCGACGGGGTTTTCTTTTGTTTTCACTGCTGCTGTCCATGTGGACAGCCGGTTCCCATTCGCAGATTCTATTTTCTCCGGCGGAACGCTGGGTATCTTTTCCGGAAAGATTTACCCGTATCCACTCCGCCGATTTGAACGGAGATGGGCAGGAAGAGTTTGTAGCACTGAGTCAAAACGGTTACCTCTATCTGGGCATCCGCGATCCGGATGGAACCTATAATTTCCGGCTGTTCTACAACCGGCCTGTATCGGCTTCATCGGAAAATGCCGGTCTTTTCTTCAATAACATGATTGGGGATGAACAGCGCGATCTAGTGGTGGTTTCGTCCCAGCAGAAATTGATGCATGTTTTTGAGAACAGGGGGAACGGCCTCTTCGCAGACCCGGTCCCGATAAGCTTCACCGATTATTTCCGCCTGAGCGACCAGAGCCATTTCCTCACAATGGCCGACCTGAATGGATCCGGCCTCCCGGATCTCATTTTTCAGGACGTCCAGCAGGATTCTGTCTATCGGGTGTATCTGGTATTGTATGAAAACAACGGACTCCTCAGCTTCACCGCCAAGGATACCCTTAAATCTCTGTATGCATCCATGGCCGCTGCAGGTGATTTTAACAGGGACCTCTCGCTCGATTTTGTTCTTTTCAGCCTGGGGCGGAATCCAGATAGCGCCTTCGTGTACCTCAATACAGGGGACTTTCACTTCATCCTGGACAGTTCCTACGCCATGGGAAGTTATCCCACTGACGTGGAAATTGCGGACGTTGATCAGGACGGTTACCCGGACATCCTCGCTGGCTACTACGAAACAATGGGTGAATTTTCCGCTTTCTCTTACCTGCTAAACAGGGGAGACGGAAGGTTTTCCGGTCCTTTTTCCCAGAAAATTTCTGGCAAGGGCGTTTTCAGCCTTTGCAGCGGGGATCTCGACGGAGACGGCTACCCGGAGGTTGTCCTTACGTCCGATTCGGTTCAGGTACAAGTTTTGAAAAACAACGGTGACGGCACGTTCACAGCACCTGATGCCTACATATGGCTCGGGTTTCCGATTTTCCAGTACCGCAATCTGATCTGCCGCGATGAAAACCAGGATGGATACATGGATGTCCTCGGGAATGGGGGCGATGGTTTGTTTCTGCTAACCGGAGATGGATCGGGGGCGTTGGATGCGGCTC
>MTOL01000369.1 GCA_002011685.1 Deferribacteres bacterium JdFR-76 | reverse complement strand
TGCTGGGCAAACTTAACGACACCCTGGCCGCCATTATCCGAGATGAGCGGGACAATTTTGAAGCCGACCTGGGTCTCTTCTACCCGTTCCGGCGGCTGCAGCTGGTTGAAGTTCCCATTCAGTTCGCCACATACCGGCACATCTGGACCCTGGCCCGGGAAACGGTGCAGCCGGAAATGGTGCTTCTCCCGGAAAAAGGATTGCTGATTGAAACAGCTGACTTTGAAGGGTATGTCCGCCGTAGCCGCCGGTGGAGGTGGTTCCGCAACATGCAGCTTTCGGAAAAAGAGCTGCTCAGCCGGGCCTTCAGTTCGTTCATCCGCTCCACGTTTTTCAGGGGACGGGCCTTCCGCTTTTCCGGAGGTGCGCTGTCCGGCATCACTGCAGACGCTTACAAGATCCTGCCCAATTACCTCACCTACGTTTACAACCTGTCGCCCGAACGCTGGCCGGTTTTTCAGGCTGCGCTGGAAGCGTATTTTGGCAGCCTCACAGTTCCGCCGGAATTTGGCGGGTTCCGATTCTGGGAGGGCATTACGGACGAAGAGAAAGTGCACATCGCGCTCACGGAAAAGAGCTTTCTTCAGCTTTTGAGGGACCCGGATTTCCGCCAGCTGGTTCCGCAACTGGTGCGGGAACAGGGAGAATTCCTCTTTTACACCCTGCTCAGTCGCATCGGTCCGGGCGACTTTGAGGACTTTCTCTACACCTGGCTGGATACCCACATGTTCCAGAACCTGCGTGCGGAAGACTTTGTTGAAGAGGTCCGGAGGCGGTTCGGATTTGACCTTGCTGCTTTTCTAGACCGCTGGTACCGCAGTGAAAAACTCCCGGCTTTCCTTTTCAGTCCCATCGAGCGCTACGCCGTACTGGACGAAGACTTCACCCGCTACCAGATCCGTTTCCGGGTTACCAACACTTCAGATGCCGACGGTGTGCTGCGCATCACCTTCCGGATGGCTGGCCGGGGTATGGGTTTCGGATTCGGAGAAGGAGGGGACACCGAACGCATCTTTTATATTCGTGGCGGAGAAACGAAAGAAATCGGCATTGTACTGGATGCCCAGCCGCGGGCAATGACGGTGGAAACTTTTATCTCCCGGAATCTGCCCTCTACCCTGACCTTTCCGATCCGGGAAATGGAATTGAACGAAAGAGCCCAGCCCTTCGATGGCGAGCGGACAGTGGATGAACCGGTCAACCTGCAGATGCCAGGTGAAATCATCGTGGACAATGAAGATCCGGGTTTTTCGGTGGAGGAGACACAGACCACGAGCTTCCTGCGCCGGCTCCTCCGCCGCGAGGATGACAACACGGAAAAATACGTGGGCCTTCGCTTCTGGAATCCGCCATCCAGCTGGAAAGCAGCCATCAACGCCAACTTTTTCGGCCGGGTTGTGCGTTCGGCGCACTTTATCCGCAGCGGCTCTGGCGATAAAAAAGCCGTGTGGACGGCCCAGATTCCGGAAAACGGCTACTACGAAGTGTACGCTTTTGTTTACCGCTCACGGCGGTTTGGCCGGTGGCGCAGGGGAACCCGGAGGATGGGCGTGTATCATTACCTGATTCACCACGAAGGCGGCACAGATGAAATTCTGCTGGATCTGGACCGGGCTGAGGATGGCTGGAACCTGCTGGGCAGTTTCTATTTCTCCCGCGGCCCGGCCAGGGTGGAACTGACCAACGAATCGAATGCGCGCATCGTTATTGCGGACGCGATAAAGTGGGTTCAACAATAAGGGGAGAACAAACGATGAGGCCCACCATGAATTGGCGGCGAATCATCCCAGGCGGACTAACCTGTATGCTGCTGAGTGCGATCCTTTCCTCCGCCCCGGCATGGAGCCAGCGCGTTTTGCGGCTGGAAGAAGCGCTCAACATCGCCATGCAAAACAGTCCCACCATCCGCCGGGCCCTGTATAACCTGGAACGCAGCCAGCAGTCCCTGAACGCACAGATGGCGGCGCTGAAATCGCGCTTTTCCCTGTCCATTACGCCCATTTCCTATTACAAGGATCGCCGTTTTAACGCCGATTTCTCGTCCTGGTTCACCACCGAAACAAAACAGGCCAGCAGCCTGCTTACCATCTCTCAGCCCATCGTCCTGACGGACGGCACCCTCTCGCTGGTCAACAGCTTTGGGTGGCGCGACGCCTACTCGGCCACCCCCTTCGGCACATCCCGAACAAAAACCTTTGACAATAACCTTTACCTCAGCTTCCAGCAGCCGCTTTTCACCTACAACCGCACCAAACTGGCCATCCGGGAACTGGAACTGGACCTGGAAAACGCCCGGCTGAACTACAACCTTCAGCGGCTGGCCCTGGAAAAACAGGTGACGCAGAGCTTTTACAACCTGTACCTTCAAAAGATGCGGGTCTCCATTGCCGAGGATGAGCTGCGCAACCAGGAAATCAGCTACGGCATCATCCGGAATAAAGTTCAGGCGGGCCTGGCCGCCCAGGAGGAACTCTTTCAGGCAGAATTGAACCTGGCAACCAGCCGCTCCAAGCTGTTCAACGAGAAAACGACGTACGAAAACATGCTGGACAATTTTAAATATCTCATCGGAATTCCTCTGGAAGATTCAGTGGCCGTGGTAGCCGACATCTCCCACAATGTGGTTCCCGTGGACCTCCAAAAGGCGCTGGAACACGGCCTGAAATACCGGATGGAACTGCGTCAGAGAAAAATCAGCATTCAGAATTCGCTTTTTGATCTGATCCGGGTTTCGGCGCAAAACGAATTCAAGGGCAGCCTGACCCTTACTTATGGGATCATCGGAACCGACGAGCAGCTCCGCAACATTTACGATGCGCCCACCCAGAATCAGCGCGTTTCGCTTTCGCTGACCATCCCTTTGTGGGACTGGGGTGAAAAAAAGTCCCGCATCCGGGCTCAGAAGGCAATAATCAGGTCGCAGGAGCTTTCGCTGGAGGAAGAACGGATTCAGATTGTCATCGGCATCCGCCAGGCTTACCGGCAGCTGAAAAACCTGGAAATTCAGGTGGAAATTGCGCGGCAAAACGTGCGCAATGCCCAGCTTACNTACGACATCAACCTGGAGCGCTACAAAAACGGCGACCTAACCAGCATGGATCTGAGCCTGTACCAGAATCAGCTTTCCCAGGCCAAGTTGAACCTGGTCCGGTCGCTGATCGATTACAAACTGGCGCTGCTGGACCTGAAGATTCAGTCGCTCTGGGATTTTGAGAAAAACCGTCCCGTGCTGGAGCTTCAGGGAGAATGACTTTCCGGACAACACCGGAGCAGAATAAAAATGGAGAGGAAATGAAAAACAGAGGACGCGCAGGGAAAATGAAAAAGAGACGGACAAACGCTGGGAAAATTGCCGGATTTTTGCTTCTCTGGACCCTTTTCTGGGGCTGCGGCAGCGATCGGCCGGAGGGCGAAACGGACATTGCCGTTCCCGTATCAGTCATGGACATCCGGCCGGGAACGATCGAGGAGTTTGTAACCACTACCGGAACGGTGCGGGCCATCCGCGAAGCAAAGCTGGTCTCCGAAACACAGGGCTATTACCATCTGCAGCGGAATGCCCGGACGGGGCGGCCCTTCGCCCTAGGCGATTTGGTCAAAAAAGGCGAGCTGATTAT
>MTOL01000368.1 GCA_002011685.1 Deferribacteres bacterium JdFR-76 | reverse complement strand
GTTTTTATGTGTGAAAATGAAGCGCCGATTTAGAGGGGATTGCGACCTCAACTCGGGTCCCGGCTCCGTGAAAACAACTACCGAGCGCCCGTGAAAATGAAGCCCCGATTTAGAGGGGATTGCGACCTTCTCCGCAGCCTCAACTTGCTGCGGAAGGAGCTGGTGACGTGAAAATGAAGCCCCGATTTAGAGGGGATTGCGACTCTTGTTTTCGTTGGACCATAAAACTTTCTGAATATTTCCGCCGTGAAAATGAAGCCCCGATTTAGAGGGGATTGCGACTCGATGCCAAGCTCCTTCTCCGCAGCTTCGATTTGCTGCGGAAGTGAAAATGAAGCCCCGATTTAGAGGGGATGGCGGGAAACCAGACGCGAAGGGATTTCAAGGGATGTTCGAGCAGTCAGACCAAAATGATGTCCCAGCCGAGTGGGAACGGCGCACTGGATTATGAAAAAGAATCAAATAAAAATGAAAAGGCATGAAAATGGGAATAGAAAGCCAGTAGATCAAAAATTGAAAAGGGCATAGCAGGGTGAACTGGGGTAGGATCGGTTTTGGTAGGTCGGTGCGCTGTTCCATGAAAAAAGAAAGAACTGTAGATGACCGTAGATGAAGGCAAAAGCGAAATGGTAGCAAAACAAATTGAGCAGAATTGAAGACGAGGAAGACCGAAAAAGGATTGACAGGAGCGGCTGGCGGAAGGGAAACGATGAGAAGAACGCTTTGCCTGAATTCCGGTGGCAAGGGAAGTCCTTTCCTGGAAATTATATTCGATCAAGATTTGTTATTTAGAGTAAGAAATTCGGGGAGCAAAAAAGCATAAACAGCAGGAAATACAATCGGAGAATAGAGATCTTTGTAGTTTTGGCGGTTGCAAAAGTGTACCAATTTGTCCTGGTTTTGGGGCAATTGAAACCCTGTGGTTTTGGAGGGTTGTGTGGATCAAAAGAAAATCTCACAGTTTTTGTTAAGATTCTGACATATTTGACTTCGGAAAAAATTTGTCTTGCGTAAAAATTCAGAATTTTTAAATTTTGATGGAGTTTGAACAAAACCTTCCTGAAAAGATGGAGAATCAGTAAAATTCGTTCGGTAAGTGGCCTTCAATTAGTGGAGAGTTTCAGGATTGTTTTTTGAAAAGACTCCAGATTTCTCTTGACAGTATGGGGGAGATTTTTTATTATATTTACACCTTCCTAAACCCCCATACAAAAGCGCACAACAATAAATCCGGATTCTGAACGGAACGTGATCCTGGTTCGTAGGGGATTTTATGGCTCTTGCAATTTTGTCTGTACGGTTTTATTTGCAGGCCAGTACTCCTATTTTTCTTCCCAATTATAGCGGTTCGACGTACCGCGGTGGGTTTGGGAATGCTTTCAAACGAAGCGTTTGTGTGTTCTCGGGAGGGGATTGTCCAAGCTGCGCTTTTCGGGAAAAATGCGCCTATCTGTATGTTTTCGAGACGCCCGTAGAAAGGCTCAAAGAACTGAATCTTCATAACGGTTTCGCTCCGCATCCGTTCGTGCTGGAACCCAAACTGAATTATGCCAATCCAATACCGCCAGGGGATGTATTCGAAGTTTCTTTGAATCTCATTGGAAAGGGTATTGAATATTTGCCGTTTTTTGTTTTTACCATCGAACGCCTTGGAAAGATAGGAATTGGTCGTGGCCGGGGGAAATACTCCGTTCTGCGGGTGGAATGTATTGAAACGCCTTCTGTCATTATCTATGAAGGCAAAGAAGGGTTGCTCAGGAAAAATTACGTTCCATTGCAATGGCAGGGCCCATCCCGGTTGCCTTCCGGTCCAAGAAACTGGGGATCATTGGTTATCCGTTTTCTGACACCAACGCGGATCAAGTACCAGGGTAGCTACTTGCGGCACATTGACTTCGATCTTCTCATCACAAACCTGCTGCGTCGCATTCGCATGCTGGATATTCTGCATGGCGATGGAAAGATGAATTATGATCATAGAAAATGGATAGAACTGGCCCGCAAAGTTCAATACAGAGAAGGGCAGATCCGCTGGTACGACTGGAACCGTTACTCTCACCGCCAGCGGAGCCGTATTCCCATGGGCGGGTTTGTGGGCTGGGCCCGGTTTGAAGGGCCGGTGGAAACGTTCCGGGAAATCCTTGAGATCGGTTCCAAAATCCACGTGGGCAAAGGCACGGCTTTTGGCCTGGGGAAGTTTGTGGTGGAGGATGGGGAAACCACAAAAAACTAGAGGAAAAACTAGAGGGGTTCTTTTGTTATGGCAATAGACCACAAAGTCACGTTTGAATGCGAGGCAATTACACCCATATTTGTGACGGGGGCTGATCAGAGAGATATCGAATTGCGATCACCATCAATTAAGGGGGTATTGCGGTTCTGGTGGCGAACGTTGAATGGATCACTGAGTGTCAGTGAATTGCGGGAAAAAGAGGCGCAGATATTCGGTGGAGTAGGCAAGAAAGAGGGAAGAAGTAAAGTTGTTATTTTGGTTGATCTTGAAGATCGGGAAATACGGAGGGGCGAAGATCTAAGAAGAGATTACGGCCTGACGTGGCAGTTTTCGGGTGGGCGGCTGGTGGGTAGACATGCAGGCATCGGGTATTTGATGTATGCTGCACTCATTAACAAAAGGAGATTTTTCTTTGCAAAAGGCTCATCTAAATCTGGAACTTTGTTTTCCGTCCATTTCCTTGCAAAGGAAATAGACGTTCTGCAGCACACCATTTCTGCATTTTGGTGCCTCGTTTTTCTCGGGGGGCTGGGACTTCGTTCCAGAAGGGGGGGAGGAAATATTGCAGTAAATAGAATTGTTGACCAAAGCGGAATCATAGATTCGCTGAAACTAGATTTTGTTTTGGATAAAGAGAACCAAACAGAAATTGCAAACTGGATTATTCGTAATTTCAGAATTGCTAGGGCGGTTGTCAATGAGAACAGAAAGACATCATTCATTAGTGAGTATTCAAATTTGAGCTTTTCGAGGTTTGTTATTTCGAAACGGAAGTTTTCCAGCTGGATCGATGCTTTAAGCGATGTTGGCGAAAAGTATCAGGATTTTCGCTATCGCCATCGCCGAGATATTTTTGACTCTGGCGCATTTGGATTACCTGTTAATCATCGGCGCAGTGGCGTCAAAGTAATAGGGAAATGTGGGAGGTCCAAAATAAATAGGCGTTCATCTCCGCTTATTTTCAGAGTAATCCGTTCAAAGGATTCTTATTATTGGATGGTAATTCGTCTAGCTGGCGAATTTCTTCCAGATGGTTGGAATATTGCAACGCAATATGATGAAAAGGAACCAAATTATCGTCTAATTGATGAATTCTGGGGCCAACTAAAGAGGGAGGCGAACGAATTTCTACTTTCAGTTCCCGACGCGCTAAACGCTCAGCTTCAAAAGATAAAGGAAAGATTGTCACCCTCCAGAATTATTTTATTTGGCTCCAGAGCGAGGGGGGACTTTCATGCAAATTCGGATATAAATATTGCCGTGGAAACATCGAAGCCTATAGGTTTGCTAGAAAAAATGAAAGGCCTCAATATTGTCGATTTGAGAGCAGCAAGTGATTCTTTAAAGAAAGTTATCGAAAGGGAAGGAGTTTCTCTTTTATAAA
>MTOL01000396.1 GCA_002011685.1 Deferribacteres bacterium JdFR-76 | reverse complement strand
ATGCAGTAATGGCCATTCCCACTTCAGAAGCCCCAAAGATGGAAGCCTGTGACAGGTCCCGACCCAGCTGGTAGCGGTGGCGGTAAATATTCTCGAACACCACGATTGCGTTGTCCACCACCATNCCGATGGCGATGGCCAGACTGGAGAGGGACATCATATTGATAGTGTAACCGGCCAGATTCAGGAAGATGAAAGCAACGATGAGCGAAACGGGAATGGTTAGCGCGATGATCACACTACCGCGCAAATTTCGCAAAAANAAGAAAGTAACAATTACAACAAAAAGGGCGCCCCACAAAATGGTGGTGGTCAGATTTAAAATGGAACGCTTGATGAAATCAGAAGCGTCCATAATAATTTCCATGCGGATATCGGGCGGGAGGGTTTTCTTGAGGACTTCCAGCTTTTTGAGCACGGCTCGGACTACTTCCACCGTATTGGCGTCGGATTGTTTCTGGATCCAAATCAGCACACCGGGTTTGCCGTTCACCCGCACCCGCCAGGTCTCTTCCTGGAAGGAATCGGAGATGCGGGCCACATCTTCCAGGTAGATGGGGGTACCTGTGGGGCTCATCCCCACCACCACTTTACGAATCTCGGCGACGTTCCGGAATTCTCCCGGAACCCGGATCATCAATTCGCGTGCACCGGCATACACGGTTCCGGCAGGTAGCGAAAGGTTCTCCGCTTTGAGGAGCGACACAACCCGGCTCACCGGGATTTTAAGGGCCTCCAGCCGATCCCTGTCCAGGTCCACGCGGATCTGGCGGATTTTCCCGCCGAAAGCAAAGGCCGCTCCCACCCCCGGCACGCGGCGCAGCGGGTCCAGCAGGCGCCGTTCGATGATGTCATAAAGCTGCGGGTAGCTTTCGTCCGCATTGGCCCCAATAAAGAGAATGGGCATAATTGACATGTCAAACTTGAAAATGAGCGGTTTTTCGGCGTCATCCGGGAGCTCTGTGCGAGCGAAATCCAGCTTGTCGCGGACATCGTTCAGAGCTTCGCCCAGGTCCGTTCCCCAGGCAAATTTAAGGGTAACTACGGAAACATTTTCTTTGCTGATGGAAGTGACCTCATCAATATTGGGAACGGTGGAGACGATGTTTTCGATGACCTTGGTCACCCGGTTTTCCACATCTTCCGCAGAAGCACCGGGATAAGTGGTGGAAATGCTGATGGTGGGAAAACTGATGTCGGGCATCAGGTCGATAGGTAACTGTAGATAGCTGACCATCCCCAGAATGAGGATGCCAATAAAGAGAACCGACGTAGCAACCGGCCTGCGGACCCCAAGTTCAGGCAGTTTCATCGCTCCACTCTCCTCAATCTACCGGATTGGTGATGCGCACCACGTCGCCGTCGCGCAGATTGCGCTGACCGGCGATGACAACGGAATCACCGGCCTTCAGCCCGCGCACAATTTCCACCCGGAATCCGTCTGTAATACCTTTTTCCACTTCCACGCGGTGTGCCCGGGCGTCCCGGACCAGAAATACGTAAAACCGCCCCCCTTCTTCCAGAACTGCATCTACCGGAACGGCAACCACCTGCTCTTTCCGCTGTACAACAATTTCCACCCGGGCAAACATGCCGGGTTTCAGGAGGTAATCCGGATTGTCTGCCTCAATTTGCACCCGAAAGCTGCGGGTAAGCACATCAGCCACCGGATTCACCACCGTCACTTTGCCGGAGAAAACGCGCCCCGGATAGGCATCCACGGTAATTCTGGCCGGCATTCCTTCCCGAATCCTGTAGAATTCTTTTTCCGGCACGTTTACCACCAGCTTTACCCGTGAAATATCCACAAGCGAAACCACTCCAAACCCACCTGGCATATTGGGATTGATCATTTCTCCGGGGTTGAGAAACCGCCCGCCAATAAAGCCATCAAACGGAGCCCGCATTACCGACACATCCAGAGCATGCCGGGCCAGATTCAACGCCGCCTCGGCCTGCTCCAGCTGGGCCCGGGCGGCCTTGTAGGCCAGTTCCACCTTCTCGAACTGCTGCGGCGAAACGCTGCCCTCTTTCTTCAGTTCCAGCATCCGTTCGTAATTTCGCTTTGCATCTTCAAAATTGGCCCTGGCTACGGCAAGCCCCGCTTCCGCCTGCTTCCGCTGCAGATGCAGACCGGTGGTATCCAGCACCGCCAGAACCTGTCCTTTTCGCACAAAATCTCCCTCCTCCACAAAAATGGCCGCTACTTTGCCCGGAATATCGGGAAAAACTTTGACCTGCCGCACCGGCTGAATATCGCCGGTATAAGAATATACTTCTTCCAGAGTCACCGGCTCCAGCTGCATCACACGAACCGGCACAGCCGCTACGCTTTCTTCTTTTTTATCTTCCGGGCTTCTGGCACCACAACCTATCAGCCAGATCCCAGCAAGAATAAACCAGACGGGGAACCACCCCCGGAGTATCCTCGCAACCGAACCCGTACCTGTTACGACCGTTCCTGCTCTATGAGCCATGGTTTCACCTCACCAGTTGTCTTCCCATTGATTTCATCAGACGCGCCCGGGCAATCCGGTAATCGGCCAGGCTGGTAACGTAATTGTTCCGCGCCTGCAGCAGGGCCGAACTTGCATCCAGATAGGCCGTATGGGTGACCATTCCCTGGTCAAAAAAGTCATCGGTGATCCGGAAATTCTCTTCCGCCTGTTCCAGCGCCAGTCTGGCGATTTCTACCTTTTGCACGGCTTCCTTCAAGGCATAAAAATCCTGCGTGACCTGCAGGAGAATACCATCCTTTGCCGCTTTCAGATTGCTGTGGATTTCCTCCAGCTGGGCCCGGGCTTCCTGCTGTTTGTAACTTCGCTCCCCCCAGTCAAAAAGTTTCCACTGGGCTACCAGCGAAACCGTCCAGGTTGAATAAAAATCAGGATTATATTCACGGTCGGGCCTGCGGTATCCGTAATCGGCTACCAGAAAAACACTTGGAAGATAGCTTGCCTGGCTCATCGCCACGCTTTTTTCCCCAATTCGAGCATTCAGTTCAAGCATTTTGAGATCCAGTCGGTTGGCCAACGCCTCCTGTTGCACCTGTTCCAGGGTTAGTTCTTCTGGTGGTTCATACGTCAGGCTGTCCATCAGCTGGATGGGCGTATCCAGCGGTACGCCGATCAGACTGCAGAATCGGGCTGCCACCAGCTGCCGCGCTTTCTGACTGGCAATTTTCAGAGACCGGACATTGGAAAGCTGCAGTTTGGCCCGCAGAACTTCGTTCCTGGTTAGCAGGCCTACACGGAACATATTTTCCACATCGCGGATGTGGGCCTCCGCCTGTTTAATGGACTGTTCGGCTATTTCGGTAAGTTTTTGTGCCTTTACAATATTCCAGTACGCTTCTTCCACCTGAAAGGTGAGTTCCTGCTGGGTGTTGCGGTAATTCAGGACGGCAGCCTGTTCGCCATACTGAGCCATGCGGTAGCCATTCCACACCAACCCGCCGGTGAAAATGGGCTGCCGGAGCTGAACGGAAAAAACATAGTTCTCATCATCGCCAATGGTGATTTTCTTGGGCAGTGCCTGAACCGGCACCCCGGGCTGGCTGCCGGGTGCCCCGCCCCCAAAAACGGATGCAAAGGACTTGACGGGAATAAACGGTGCAATGTCCAG
>MTOL01000314.1 GCA_002011685.1 Deferribacteres bacterium JdFR-76 | reverse complement strand
CCTCTCCGGTCACATGAACCCGAAACACGCGAACCTTTGTTAAAGTAAAGGTCACATCCACATTGGTAAAAATGCGAGTAACTTTCTCCTGGATCTGGCGGGCCACTTCCGCCAGCGTCAGGCCGGCCACCGGCAGGGACCCAATACCAGGCAGGATCAGATTCCCCTCCGGTGTCACGGTTAAGTCGTACGAGAAGTCTTTTTCTCCCCAAATCCCCAGGTTGAAGGCGTCTCCAGGCCCCACTTGGTACCGAGAAGGTTCAATTTTTCCCGGAAGAGCCTGATATTTGAGCTCCTCCGGAGACACCGGTACAGCCACCGTCTGATCAGGTGACATCTGCGATTGAGCCCGGATAATCTGGAGCCAGAGAAAAGGTAACAATATTCCCCAAAAGAGAGCGGCACGCCTGGGAGAATGGATCATTTCACAAACATCCCTGTTTGATTCAGGCCACTTGTGACTCGGTCGTCTATGGGCTTCCGGCAAACTCGCCACCAAGCCCCGCTCCGATTTCAGATTTTTTCCGCTTAACCTCTTGAAAAATCAAATCTGTACCGCAACGGGACTAAATATAAACAGAATTTACCTGTGAATCAAATGCTATTGGGAACGCTGGATCTTTTGTACAGGAAAAGAGAATCTTTCTGTCTGTTCCGTCCCCCGGGAAAAGGTGCAAAGCCGGGCATTTCTACGGCACCTTTCAGGAAAAAAGCGCGATAAGTGGATTTGACACAATCGACACGCACCCCGCACGTGAAATTGAGACCGCCGGCAAAAGCACTGGAAAGAAACAAATTGTTTGCCTGCCCGGTAGGAAACAGGGATGCGCTTTTGCAGGCATCTTACACCACAAAATTGCAAGTGCCCCCCGGACGGCTTCCCATAGCCACCGGGAAAGTCCGCATCGGCTGCAAAGCTAATCACTCTCCCTGTCCTTGCGCAAACGCAGCTTCCCTGTTAATTTTCCGGTTCGAGTGCCTTTTTTAGCATGGGAATGACCTGATCAAGGGGCAGCGCTCTCACCGTTCGCCCGCGGTACCCGGTCATGGTTTCGGCCCTAAAAAGGGAATTATAAACGGCCTCTTCAGTGGCTTCTACCACGGCCAGAAAAAGAGGGCTCATTTTGTCGTTCGGGAGATCGTCCAGTTTTCGCGGCGACCGGCCAGTGGTGATCCGGTTGCCCGGATAGGTGGAAAACGCAATCACATAATCTCCGGAGCCGTTGCTCATAAAACTCCCCGTGCGGGCCAGTCCCAACAGTGCCCGTTTGGCCAGGCGTTTCAGGTTGCGCGGAGAAAGGGGAGCATCGGTGGCTACCACGATAGCACAGGAACCATTCCCTTCCACCTCTCTGCGGTACGCGTAATGTCCCAGTTTCTGTCCAACCGGCACGCCAGCGATGTGCAACACTCCCCCATAATTGGTCTGGACCAGGACTCCCACTGTATAGCCGCCCAGGGTTTCCGGCAGCTTCCGGGAGGCAGTGCCAATGCCGCCTTTGAACCCGAAACAGATGGTACCCGTCCCGGCCCCCACATTGCCCTCTTCAACCGGGCCAGACTTTGCCGAATGGATGGCCTCAAACACCGCTTCACGGTCCACAGCGCGCTCCTGAATGTCATTCAGCCAACCATCGTTGGTCTCTCCCACCACCGGATTAATCGAACGGACCTCTTTATTTTCCGGTAAGCTCAGCATATAGTCAATTAGAGCGTCCGCAACCCGGAATACATTGAGGGTTCCCGTCAGGGCAATGGGCGTTTCGATTTCCCCCAGCTCTTCAATTTGAATTTTGCCCACCAGCTTCCCAAAACCGTTACCCACATAAACAGCTGCAGGCACCTTTTCTCTAAAAAGGTTTCCTCCGTGCGGCAAAATAACCGTAACCCCGGTCCGGATTGAATCGCCAATAATCAGCGTTTTATGTCCCACAAGTACCCCTTCCACATCGGTGATGGCATTCCACTTTCCAGGAGAAAAAATTCCGACCCGGAAACCGGCCTCTCTGAAGCGCGGGCGCTCCCCCGCCACAACCGCTGTGGCCAGTAATACCAGAGCGATTCCCAGCAAACTCAAGCAAGAAGAAAAATCCAGGCTGCGCATCGTTTCCCTCCTTTCTGATTATTTTTACCAAACATAAGCTCATTTACGAAAAACACAAGCGGAAAATAAATCCCGTACATCTTTTTCGTGAAAAAGATCTTTCCACATTTTCTCATGTTTTTCCAAGAGGGTTTGCGAAGACCATGCCGGAAAAAATGTCTCAAGGCCAGAATCCATACGCATCAAAATACGCCATTTCCAAAAAGCCCGTTACTTTCCCAAAAATCTTCTTTTTCACTGGACGACCTCAGGAAACCTTTGCGTTCTGTTTTCATTTTGGCTATTTTGTGAAAAACAAAAAATCACAGTAGAACAGCAAAAAAGGCAAAAAATGAAACGTTTCTTGTTTGTCTTGTTTGCAGTGCCGGTTTTTTTCCGGACAGAGATTGCCTATTTGCAACAAGAAGTGGATTGGGCAAAAATTGAACTACAAGCGCTGGAGTTCATTCTCCCGGAAAAAGCCTTGAAATTTTACCAGAGCCTGTCCGATTCCGAAAAGATAGAATGGGCCACCCGCTACTGGAAGGCTATGGATCCGACACCCACCACCCCGCACAATGAGTATTACGAAGAGTTTCGGAGGCGTGTGCGATATGCCTATCAAAATTTTCACAACCTGGTTCCTCCTTATTTTATGGACGATCGAGCCAGGTACTACATCCGTTTTGGACCGCCGGACGACCAGGTCATCTCCAGCGGATTAGGCAAGAAATACCGCAGCAATATTACCTGGGCCTACTACACTATGAACCTGTTCGTCGACTTTGTCGAATATGATGCATTCGGCTACCGGGAAGTTCCGGACCTTTCGGTCGCGGTGCAGGGATATCCTGGAGCGGAAAAAGCCCGCATTGCCAGCGAACTGTATTTGGAACGTGCCGACCTTTCTCCACGTTACCTGGCCTTTCAGGACGTAAGAAATGATTTACAATATTTTTCGGAAGTTCAGACCTTTACACAGGACAAAAAACTGGCCCTCGAAAAGGCTCCACCTGTCCGATTTGAGTTCAAACACAAAGCTCTTCCCTTAAATGTTCATATTGCAAGTTGTGTATTTCGCGGACGCGGGGGAAGATCTCGGGTAGAACTTTATTTCTCCATACCCCTGGATGAACTCAGTTTTCAGCCTGATCCAGAGAAAGCTGCATGGGTAGCAAGATTACAAAAGTCCATCATTCTCTACGACCAGCTCTACCGAGAACAGTTTCTGGAGTCCACCGAGCTCCCGCTGTACGTGCGCCAAACGGATAACCTCCGGG
The DNA here is from genome assembly GCA_002011685.1 of Deferribacteres bacterium JdFR-76. Lineage (GTDB taxonomy): Bacteria > Zhuqueibacterota > JdFR-76 > JdFR-76 > JdFR-76 > JdFR-76. Next base: position 287 of record MTOL01000314.1, on the reverse strand, counting down.
GCCGGGCCTATGTTGGCCAGCACAATTTCGAGCTGGAACCGGGGACATATCAACTGGCTTTGCGGATTGAACACCGAACAGGAAACCGACTGGCCATTTTAAAATCCGGCTTACGGGTCCGAAGCTTTCCGCCGGGAGAGCTGTCGGTAAGCGACGTTCAGTTCGCCCATAAAATTTTTCTGAACGCAAAAGGCAAGTACGTGAAGGCTAACGGCATTCAGGTTGTTCCGTACATTTCCACTACCATCCTTCGGGAAAAACCCGTCCTGATATACTTTGAAATTTAC
>MTOL01000474.1 GCA_002011685.1 Deferribacteres bacterium JdFR-76 | reverse complement strand
GGAGTTTGGCGGATGGGAAGGTCCATTTATCGGGAGCCAGCGGGTCGTCGGAGAGGGTGAAGCCGGTCAGGTCCACGGTGTCGGTTCCGGTGTTGTAAAGCTCAATCCAGTCCTCATATGCCCCACTGGCATCGGCCAGGGTGGAGTTATTCGAAGCCATGAATTCGTTGATCACCACTTGCGCGCTTGCTGTAGCGCCGATGAAAGCGAAGTGGAGCGCCGTTCCGAGAACGGTCCAGAGGAAAAGTCTTTTTGCGCCGGACCGCCAGAGCGCACCGGTGCGCCTCAGGTGGTCAGTCCGCATTCCACTCTTCCCCGAAATAAAGGAGTGCACGTTCAATCCCCTCCACGCTGTTCAGCTCGTCAATAAGCTGCGACTGGAGACCTTCTTTTTTAAATTGAACCCGGAAAGTCAGTTCGATCAACTGGCCAACACGGATGGTGCGGATGTTCACGAGACTGAAACGCCGGAGGTACTTCTGGAAAATATCGCGGTAGAGCTTTTCGTTGTGGTCCTGAGGGATGATCGTTAGCCGGAGGAGGTAATCCGTGTCCTTTACATACCCATAGTTGGTGTAGTAAAGAATCCCCACAATGGCCCCGATCCCCAGGGTGCCGAGAAGAGCGATTTGGTGGGCATTGGCCCCAACTGCCAGTCCGATCCCGAGAGTCCAGAAGACGAACGCTATATCGCGCGTGTCTTTCAGCACGGTACGGAAACGGATGATGGACATGGCCCCCACCAGCCCGAAAGCGCGGGCTAGATTGCTGCCGATCACCATAATCACAAGGGAGGTAACCATACACACCACAATCAGCGTGTGAACAAAAGCGGGAGAATAGGAATATCCTCTGTACGTAAGAATGTAAATTCCGGAAATTAGAAATCCCAGAGCGCACGCAAGCAGCACGTTAAAAAGGATCAGCCCAACTCCGTAATATTCAGCGTTTGTCAGTAGGAAGTTTTCCATTCCTTTTTCACTCCATTTCCGTTTTTTGAGTAGCCAGCCAGCAGTCCCGTCTGCCGGATTTCATCGATGCAAAGGCAGTATTTAGAAATGGCCTGACGATAAAGGGCGTATTTTTTCACTATGTTTCGCAGCCATCCCGGCATGTACTGATCAAACTTGATCTCAAGAATCGCCTTTTGCACACTGGTCACCGGGATCAGGCGTGGTGTGTAGAAATCGTCGAAACCGGGAAAGGGATGGGTGGACAGGTTTGTGTCAAAAGTGATCCGGATTCTGGGATTGTCCAATCCGATGAGAGCCTCTCTATTGTACACGACCAGCGCTGTGGGTCTCAGGTCCCGGAATTCAAGGTTGTAAGAAAATTTTTGAAGAAGCCTTTTGAGCCCGGTGTCACAGTAGACCTCACCGTTGAAACTTTGCCGCCCGAAGACGTAAGGAAGCAACAGGTCCGGAGAAATCCTGGCACGCTCTTTATAAATCACCTCGGAATAGCGCCGTTTGATTTCCAGAAAGTAGACGGGTTCTCCGCCACCGTCTCCATATGTGCGGACGCGCAATTTTTTGCGAATCCGCAGTCCATCCAGTTTTTCATAATAAAAATCCAGCGTATCGTTATCGAAGTAGATGCTGCGAACGGCGTACTTCCGGTCCGGTGCAGCAGCCGAAAAAGGGTCGTATTGAACGTATCCCGCCAGATCTTTTTTAATGTCTTCAATCCAGTCTTCCGGGATAAAATATTTCAGTTCATAGCGGTCCCAGGAGTATTGTCTGGAAGTCGGTCCGGTCATAGAAATTTTTCCCCCTTTAAAAAAGCGTTAGTTTTTGTGGAATCTTAATTGCCCCTTTCGAAAAGACTTCAATCTCTCCGGCACGGTTGTCTGTCATTGCCAGCACAAGATATTTGAGCCTGCCATTGAAGCTGGTTGGGTAGCCGCCACGGTAGACGATTGTGGCGGTAATTTCTTTTCGTGCAGGCAGCAGGCGGATAGTAATTTGTTTGCCCGGAGGCACACTGGCAAGATCGTTATCGTCCACATAGAATTTTGCTATGACTGTATCAGTGTCCGCCACCAGATAGGCGCTGGTTGCGTTAGCGGCAATCAAAAATGTTCCCGGAAAGGGAGCCGTGAGAACTTGCTGCTGCTTTTTGGCCTGAATCATTTGCAGCTGTTTCCGGATGCTGGCGATTTTCTGGCGGACCCATTCCACCTCTTCCGGCTTGGCGCCGGATGCCACGCTCTCCAGCTGGGCTTTAGCCCGGTCTGCAGCTAGTTTGAGGACTTCATATTCCCCTGCAATTTGCTCCCATTCTTCTGCGCTGATCAGCTTCTGCTCGAACAGGGCTTTCTTCCGGGCATAGGTTTTTTCGAAGGTGCGTAGCTTGGCCAGGGCGTATTCGTAGTTTTTCCGGTATTCTTTCTGAATCGCCTCTTTGTCTCCAGTGGAAAGTACCCGCAGCTGCGATTGGGCCAACTGTAGTTCAATCTGGTGACGAAGAAGCGCCAGGTCATCCGAGTAAAATTGAACCCAGCCGATGGTATCTCCCACGGTAACTTTCGTTCCATGTTCCAGCAAAGGACTCAGTTTGAAGCTGAAATAATCCGGCCGGTCCATATTAAAGGCTCTCGAACGGAGCACTTTCAATTGTTGATTATCGACCAGTGAAATGTTTAACTGGCCCGGCTGCGGAAGTTCAATTTTCCATTCCCGGTGGGGAAGAAATAAGCAGTAATAGGTTGTTGTGAGAAGTCTTCCCGAAAAAAAGCCTCCCCAGAGGAGCAAAAGGGATAGCGCAAAAACCAGAAAATAGATCGCTCTTTTTTTCATTCCATCTCAGTCTTTTAATACCCGGTCTTTTGAATAACAAGTTGGAATGGCAGGACTCGAGGTACACCTTCTGACTTGTCTCCTGCCATTCCTTGGTTTTCTTCTCCATCCCTGTTTGCCGGTGCCTAGTGTGTTCCGGACACCGGCGCGGCGAGTTTCCGCCTTTTGGGCTACTTTACATACAGCATCTTTTTCAGTTCGGTTTTTTGACCGACACGCAGCCGCAGGAAATAGATGCCGCTGGGCACAGGCCTGTAGTTCCGATCCACAGCTTTCCAGGTCATTTTATATATGCCGGCGCGCGTAAGTGCTTTCTCTCCCTCCCATACAATCTGGCCTTTAACATTGTAGATGGCAATAGAAAGCTTCTGGCCAATCATCTCTTCCGGAACCAGGAAGCGGATTATCGTTTCGTTGTTGAACGGATTCGGGTAATTTTGCATCAATTTGAAAACGGCCGGTGGTGAGACGGTGACTTCAACTGCTTCCGAATATGTGAACGACCCATCGAGATCGATCTGTTTGAGACGGTAGTAATAGGTTCCGGGTTCGTTTACTGTATCGATGAACTCGTAAGTTTGCGGTTCTGCCGAAGTACCTTTTCCTGGAACGAATGCCACGGGTTCAAATCCATGTCCGTTCACGCTCCGTTCCACCTGAAAACCGCGGTTATCCGTTTCGGACTGGGTAATCCACACCAACCGGACCTTTTCATAGTTGAGAGCTTCGGCACTGAAAGAACTTAGCTGAACCGGGAAGAACTGCGAGAACGGTTTGATTCCGATGGCCCACAGTGACAAGTGTTGGATACCCGTAAGACGGATTTTGTTGTTCGCGGTGTCGATCTCGGCGGGAG
>MTOL01000411.1 GCA_002011685.1 Deferribacteres bacterium JdFR-76 | reverse complement strand
GGGAAACGGAAGCGCTTCAAAAACGTGACAACGGGCGAGTTCTGAAACGGCGAAAACACCGCCACCCTTCTGGTCGAATCCACCTTCACCGGAAATTTTCTTACCCCAACCTGAGCAACGGGAATCCCACCAATGGACACCGGGATGAGATGGTCTCCATTTTTCAGTTTCCACCATTTAACATACAGTGTATCCTGAAAAAAGGAATCTTTCTGGCTCAGCCGGAAGAATTTCCCGTCAGAGCGTGCATACGCACTGCGGATTTCAACGGTATCAGCCACTCCATCCCGGGAAACATTGATAAGGCGTACGGCCACCCCCTCACCGGGNGNTGCGTAAACAATGGGTGTTAGCACCTCTGTTATAAATCGCGGCGCAAAGGAAAGCTCAATTGGAATTCGGAAAACAAAATTGTGCTCCCGCTTCTCTGCTCGCTGAATCAAAAAGGCATAATACCGCTTGGCAACGGTATGAAGTTGAAACGGCGTCTGTCCCGGAGGATAAGTGTAGGCAACCTGCCCGGGGCTCAACAGGCGAAATTCCTTTCCCTCCTTCAGGGGAAATTTACGATAGATCGATTCATTAATTGCCCATTCCCTCTCAAAACCGGCAAAGAAGATTTCGAGATTGTCGGAAAGGTGATCCGCTTCCACTCCATCCACCCGGAAATATGTGAGTTGATGTTCGGTCAGTAAGGTATCGCTCAGCGTATAGTTCACCTTTACGTTCTGCATCCGGTACTGAATTTTTTCCAGCGCCTCTTTCCAGTCAAACATTATGCGGACGGACACGTCAGAATAGCGGTGCTTCTGAAAAAGTGCAAAATTTAGAGTATCCAGAAGGTCTGCAACATAACGCAGTTTTTCTGTTTTGTTTCCTTCTACCCGTCCTTTTACCCATTTTTCCACTTCCAAATAGAGCCCAGATATTTCGCCTGGAACCATCAGATCACTGGCTTGTTCCATAAATTTGCTGACCCCGATCGAATAAGCAGACCAGATTTGCCGGTAGTGGCGTGCACGGTTTTTCCAGGCAAGCCGCTGTCTCTCCAGGGAATAATAAAAACGGCCCGCTTCCCGGCCAATCTCCTCAAACGTTTTTCCCGACGCTTGGTGTTTTTTGTGCACCGGGAACTGAAAGGTGTCCGCTCCCGGCGCGCTTTTTTCCACCAGCAAATAGCGGGGCCGCCAGAGCGTATCCACCTCGCCGGTTCGGCGGATCAGAGACTCCAGGCGTCCCAAAACATATTTCCAACGAACTGTCTCCTCTCGAAACGGCCAATCGTGTGCAAACAAAATAATATCCGGCTGAACATTATTCAGCATCTGGGCCAGAGCTCGATCCAGCGAATCCGGCTCCCACACTTTCTTGAGTTCGTCTTCATTCCTGGCTGCAATAACATGCGGCAGGTTGAGAAAATAAACATCCCCTCCCAAAAACCGCGCCACTTTTTCTGCCTCAATCCGACGCCGAAAGGCTACATATGGCGGGTACTCCACCTGAACATCGCTCTCCCCCTGTTCGCCGTTGGATAAATAGGCCACCCGGACACGGGCTCCCCTCTGGAGCCGAAAATAGGCCATGGTGGCCAGATCTTCCTGTCCCGGTTCCAGCACGAAAAATAGAACATGTACAGGAAACGATAGATCCTTTGAAGCCTGTTGAATGGCCTCCTCACCAGAATCGGGGAAATACTTGTTTCCGAACGGTTCGTTTCGTGAACAGGAAACTACGAACAACAATCCGACCAAAACCCAAAGCAACCCTCTTTTCCTCATAGGTCCGCTACCACCCTGTTTCAGATTTCAAAAGAAGAGGCTGCCCGATGTGGACAGCCTCCCGTGTTTTTCGATCCATGTGTAAAGTATTCGACTAAAATCCAAATTTCAAGGTAAACATGGAGTTGTTGTTAAAATATTCCACCGACCGGTATGCGTAGTCTACCGTAATCGTCATGGCCTGGGTCGGAATGACCATACCGAAGCCGAATGTGGGTCCGAAGATCTGCTCGTCATCCGCCCCCATGGGTGAGGTCAACGTTCCGGCGCGGGCAGCAAACTTCATTTTGCCCATGGTATAGACAGCCTCAAAACCCACGCGGTAATCATCCAGACCCAGGTTGTTGTTGGCGAATGCGCCGTGGGCACTTACAGTGAGAAACTCGGTGACCTGCCTTTCATAGGAAATACCCAGCTCCACCGAAGAGGGTAGCTCGAAGCTAGCAGCCAGGCTCTTATAATACTGTTCCGGTCTCCGGCCTTCCGAGGAGATGGCCTTCCGCAGCAAACCGGTTCCATCAAAGGTCACCTGTGGCCCGATGTTTTTGATGGCAAATCCCAGGTTTAGGCCTTTGATGCCAGCAGCACCATGATACTGCACCCCGATGTCTGCCGCAACGCCTGATCCGGCCACACGAACCATTTTCTCGGAGATGATTTTTAGGGTGCCACCAGCGCTGATGCGGTCGGTGAATGCCTTTGAGTAGCTGATTCCCACCGTAATAAACGCCGGCGAAAAAGTCCGTCCGGAGCGGTTTTCCGGGTCATCTACGGTGGTCAGCGGAATCTGGCCAAAATCAAGGGCTTTGATACTCAGGGCTACCGCGCCAAACCCGCTGAAATTCACCCCCACGGCGCCATAATTTACCCGAATATCGCCAATGTAGGAGAGGGTGGTTAGGACCCCCTCCGCGGCGAATTCCATCCGGCCAAGGCCGGCAGGGTTCCAGAACAGAGCATCCACACCGGTAGAGGTGGCCACACTGGCCCCACCGGTGGCCAGATCCCGCGCGCCAACCGGGATCAACAATTCGGTGGCCGCAGCCGTTCCAATCCGTTTATTCTTTACATCCTGGGCCTGGCCCAGTGAATACCAGGCCAAAAGCCCGATGCAGAGGAGAACAACCAGAAAAATCGACTTTCGATTCCTCATTGCTCTATCTCCTATGTTGATGATTTTCGCCATTTCTCCGAACTCTCCAAACTAACATCAGTACACATCGAGAACTTCCTGTTCCTGAATGATGGCCAGCTTCAGAACCTTGGTCACCTTCTTGCCGTTCGATGGCAGAATCATTTCAACATAGGCGACATACATACCACTGGCCACAGGTGTTCCCGTGTGGTTCAGGAGATCCCAGCGGAGAAATTGCGAAGGATCGTCTTTTTCCAGCTTGCGGACCAGCTGACCACCGAGATTGAAAATCCGGATCGTGACTTTCGGCGGCAGGTTGTTGAATGTCACAAATCGCGCCAGCTTGCTTGTCTCCGCCGGATTAAATGCATAGTACGGATTCGGGAACACACCGACGTGCTCAGCACTGAATTCCTCCTCTGCAGGTCCGCGCTTCGGCGCCGGCGCTGTGAACCGGAAAACATCCTCCGGGCCGTTCGGCTTGTTGGTAATCCAGCGGATGACCGTACCGATTTCTGGCAGTGTACCAGCGCCGCCATAGTCACAGATGATAATCCGCGCCAGTACCTCTTCCGTATGATTCCACCAGCTATAGGTGTAGGCGCCACTGGTAATATCCTGTACAAACACATCCCACGTCCCCTGATCATCCAGCGGACGGCGNAAATAAATCCAGTCTGTCGCTGGATAGCCAAACGCAGGATCCGTGTATGCAAAGTCAAACGCACCTACCGTCGCTCCGCCCGAATAACCCCCCGTCAGCAACCGAATATCATCGGACG
>MTOL01000261.1 GCA_002011685.1 Deferribacteres bacterium JdFR-76 | reverse complement strand
CGGTGGTTGTGGTGAATGTGATGCGCGGTGGGCCCAGCACCGGGCTTCCTACCGCACCTTCTCAGGCGGATATCATGCAGGCCCGTTGGGGGACCCATGGCGATCATGAGATCATCGTGGTCGCTCCTGCCTACATGGAAGAAATTTTCCACGAAACCATCCGGGCCTTTAATATGGCAGAACGGTACCGGGTTCCGGTTATTATCCTTCTGGACGAGATTCTCGGGCACATGCACGAAGCGGTACGGTTGCCCGACCCGGGTTCCATCGAGATTGTTAACCGCAAGAAGCCTTCCGTTCCGCCAGAAGATTACCTGCCCTACGACGATGCCGAAGATGACGTACCGCCCATGGCGAATTTCTTTGAAGGATACCGCTATCACGTAACAGGGCTGAGCCACGATAAGACCGGGTTCCCGTCCACGGATGTGGAAGTGGTCAACCGGATGCAGCGGCGGCGTCGGCGGAAAATCGAACGCCATCTGGACCAAATTCTGAAGAACCATGAATATCATCTGGATGACGCGCAAGTGGCAGTGGTGGCAATCGGTTCTCAGGCGCGGGCAGCCGTAGATGCGGTTAATGAATGCCGCAAAGAAGGAATCAAAGTAGGAATTTTCCGGCCCATTACCCTCTGGCCTTTCCCTGAAAGGCGGATGCTCGAAATTGCCGAACAGGTGCATACTATCATCGTTCCGGAAATGAATCTTGGCCAGTTGGTTCTGGAGGTACAGCGGACTTCGATGGGAAAGGCAAAGGTAATTGGGATGCACCAGGTGGGTGGTCAGATCATCCGGCCGCGGGAAATTGCGGAGAAAATTCGGGAGGTGGCATAAAATGGCGTTCGAATATGAAAAATATTTGCGGAATCAATACATCCCACATATGTGGTGTCCGGGCTGCGGCATCGGTATTGTGATGAAGGCCATTCTCCGGGCCATTGATGCCATGGGATGGAAAAACGACGACATCGCCTTTGTATCGGGAATCGGCTGTACCAGCCGGATGCCCGGTTATGTGGATTTCAATACCCTGCACACGACGCACGGACGGGCTCTGGCGTTTGCTACGGGAATCAAGATGGCCCGGCCGGATAAACATGTTATTGTAGTGGCCGGAGATGGCGATTCTGCTGCCATTGGCGGGAATCACTTCATTCATGCCTGCCGCAGGAATATCGACATCAAAATGATTGTTGTGGATAATAATATTTATGGAATGACGGGCGGACAGTATTCGCCGACTACACCGCCGGGAGCGGTGGCTACTACTGCGCCGTACGGACATGTCGAACCGAATTTTGATATTGCGAAATTAGCAGAAGCGGCGGGGGCTACCTATGTGGCCCGCGGAACGGTTGCACAGGCCATGTTGCTGGAACGGTACATAAAAAATGCATTTGCCCACAGGGGAATGAGCGTGGTTGTGGCCGAATCCACCTGTCCGGTTCAGTTCGGACGCCGCAACCGCCTGGCCGATCCCGTGGAAATGTTACACTGGCTGAAAGAACACGGAGTTCCGGTTAGCCGGGCCAAAAACATGTCGCCGGACGAACTGAACGGAAAATTTGTAACCGGCGAGTTGTACAGAAACGACACAATCCCTGAGTACACGGAGAGGTACGAAGCGCTCCGTCGGCGGGTTCAGGAACGACTCAAAGAGAAAGAAAAGGAGAATGTGCAATGAAACGCGATAGAATTGAACTCCGTTTCAGCGGGGTAGGCGGGCAGGGTGTTATCCTGGCGGGNGCCATACTCGCAGAAGCGGCGGTATTATATGACCAGAAATACGCCATCCAGAGCCCTACTTACACAGCACAGGTCCGTGGAGGGGCTACGAAAGTGGATGTGGTTATCAGTGAAAAGCCCATTCACTTTCCGCAGACCCAATCCATCAATTTCTTCATGGCTCTGGCTCAGCGATCATTCGACCGCTATTATGCGGCCAACAACTACAACAACCGCTTTTTCCGCGACCTGGCTCCGGATGCCCTGCTGCTGGTGGATTCCAATCTGGTACCCAACATCGGCAATCCACCGCACAAAGTTATCCGTCTCCCGATTATCGATCTGGCACTGAAAGAGATGGGCCGGACTATCTATTCCAACGTAATTGCCCTGGGAATTGTGTCGGGACTACTGGGTGTGGTTTCGAAAGATGCACTGGTGGCGGCAGTGAAACGCCGTGCACCTAAAGGCACAGAGGAGAACAACCTCAAGGCTCTGGAAATCGGGTATCAGTTTGCCAAGGAGTATGCAGAAAAAGAAGGGATGGTTGTTGAATAAGAGGAGGTGACGGTGAAGGAACGGACACTGGCCATTTTGAAACCGGACTGTATTGAGGCAAAAGTAACGGGAAAGGTAATTGACGAGATTCTCGCTGCCGGATTTGACATTATAGCTATGAAAATGGTGAAAATGGATGCGAAAACTGCGGGGGAATTCTACCGGGTTCACAAAGATAAACCGTTCTACAGGGATCTGGTGGCATTCATGTCGTCAGGCCGCTGCATCCCGATGGTGCTGGAAAAAGAAAATGCGGTGGAGGATTTCCGCAAGCTGATTGGTGCGACGGACCCGGCAGAGGCCGAAGAAGGCACTATCCGCAAAAAGTATGCGACCAGCAAGCAAAACAACATCGTTCACGGGTCCGATTCACCTGAGAATGCCCGGCTGGAAATTTCCTTTTTCTTTTCGGAGGCAGAACTGGTACAAAACGGATAGCGTGGAACATTTTCTGCGTTTCGCACGTTTTATGGGCGTACAATGTGGCCCTGCCTGATGGAAAGGCAGGGCTTCATTATTTGNAAAAAAACGCCAAGAGCCAGCGANGGTGGGTGAGGATATGGAAAAAAAAGATTCTAAAATCGCTTGAATTGGGAGGATATTTTATCTATATTTGTTCGATTTGATTGGGAAAGGTGGTGAAATAGCCATGAAAATAAATCTGGCACAGCTTTCGGTAGGTTTTCATGAGCTGGATTTTGAGGAAACATCGGCTAGCCTGGACATTGAAGACCAGGTGATGTTTCCAAATCCGGTATTCAGTCACCTGGAAGTGGATAAGAGCGAAACGCATGTGTATATCCACGCAAAGGTGACGAGTCTGGCTCATTTTACCTGTGACCGCTGTTTGCGGGAGTTTGATCAGACTCTCAGCGGTGAACTCCGGCTTTATTACCAGCTAAAGGGCCACGGGACGCCGCGCCTTGGGAACCTTCAGCGGGAACTGGATGATGATATCCGCTATTACCGGCTGGATTCTCCGGAGATCGATCTGGGTCACGACATTCGGGATACCATTCTGCTTGAAGTTCCGATGAAACGGCTCTGCTCGCCCGATTGCAAGGGGCTTTGTCCGGGTTGTGGCCGGGACCTGAATGTGGAATCCTGTGTATGTGGCGAGAAACCGGTAGATCCGCGCTGGGAAGCACTGAAGAAGCTGCTGGAGTAAGGTTAAGGAAAGAAAGGAGAAGGACGAAATGGCGGTTCCTAAAAGAAAGACCTCGAAATCACGGCGTGACAAACGGCGTACTCACTGGAAACTTTCCGCTCCACATTTAATGGAATGCCCTCAGTGTCATCAGCCCAAGCTGCCGCACAGGGTTTGTCCGCATTGCGGCTATTATGCTGGGAAGATGATATATCCACCGACGGAATAATTCTTCTCGGACGAACCAGGCGCTGGCGGATTCAGCGGGAA
>MTOL01000262.1 GCA_002011685.1 Deferribacteres bacterium JdFR-76 | reverse complement strand
GAAAAAGAGGTGCCAACCGTAGAAGATGCCCTGCAGGGCGCCCGGGATATCGTCGCGGAAATGGTTTCCGATAGTGCGGATATCCGCCAGCTTGTGAGAGAATACACCTACCGCCGCGGCACGCTCCGCAGTGAAGCAAGGGACCCTTCAGCCCGGTCCGAATACGAAATGTACTACGATTACGGTGAGCCACTTCGAACCATTGCACCGCACCGCGTGCTCGCTATGAACCGCGGCGAACGGGAAGGGTTTTTGCGCGTGTGGGTCGAACTGGACAGAGAACCGCTCATTCAGCAAATTCTGAAGCGGATCATCCAGAACAGAAAGAGCGTTTTCACGCCCCATCTGGAAGAAGCCGTCCGCGATGCGTACGAACGGCTGATTGCCCCTTCCATTGAACGCGAACTTCGAAACCAGGTAACAGAACGGGCGGAAGATCACGCCATCCAGATATTTGCCCGCAACCTGCGCAATTTGCTGCTCCAGCCGCCCGTTAAGGGCAAACGGATCATGGGCATTGACCCCGGTTACCGGACGGGCTGTAAGGTTGCCGTCATCGACGAAACCGGGAAATACCTGGAAGGAGCAACCATTTACCCGCACCCGCCTCAGGAAGACCGGGAAGGCGCCAAACGCATCCTGTTTGACCTCGCCAATAAGCACTACGTGGACATCATTGCCATCGGCAATGGAACGGCATCGAGGGAAACGGAGCAATTGGTGGCAGAGCTTATTCAGGAACAGCTCCCAGACGTGGTATATACCATTGTGAATGAAGCAGGAGCATCGGTCTATTCTGCCTCCGAAATAGCCAAAGAAGAATTTCCCGATCTGGAAGCCAGCATGCGCGGGAATATTTCCATCGCCCGCCGCCTGCTGGACCCGCTGGCAGAACTGGTCAAGATCGATCCCAAATCCATTGGTGTGGGCCTCTACCAGCACGATGTGAATCAGAAAAAACTCAGCGAGGCACTGGACACGGTGGTGGAATCGGTGGTAAACTTCGTGGGCGTGGACCTCAATACAGCTTCCTGGGCACTGCTGCGTTACGTGTCCGGACTGAATACACGTCTCGCCAAAAACATTGTAGCCTACCGGAACGAACACGGCATCTTCAAGAGCCGGCAGGAACTCCTGAACGTGCCAGGAATGGGACCCAAAGCTTTCGAACAAAGTGCCGGATTTCTGCGCATCCCTGAAAGCGATAACCTTTTGGACCACACCGCCATTCATCCGGAATCCTACGAAGCAACGGAGCGGCTCCTCCAGATCCTGGAGCTGGACCTCGCCACGGTGAAAGCCAGCGGCGCTATCGTGAAACAGCGAATCAAAGAGAAAGGATTCGGCCTGAAGGATCTGGCACAGAAAATCGGTGTAGGCGAGCCCACACTGGAAGACATCATCGCCAATCTGGAAAAGCCGGGCAGGGATCCCCGTGCTGACATGCCAAAACCGATTTTTCGGAGCGATGTTCTCAAAATGGAAGACCTCCGCGAAGGCATGATCCTGAAAGGCACCGTGCGAAATGTGGTGGATTTCGGCGCATTTGTGGATATCGGCGTAAAACAGGACGGCCTTGTTCACCGGAGCGAAATGGGCAAAAATGTACGCAATCCCCTTGACGTGGTCGCTGTGGGCGACGTAATCGAAGTCAGAGTCCTGAAGGTCGACCTGGAACGGGAGCGGATCAGTCTGAGCATGATTCTTGACCCTCACGGAAAGCCGGGCGGCTGATCCGGCTTGTTTGCCAATGCCCGTTTGGCCCGATCCAAAAAAATTAACCCAAAACGGGAGGGCTGTATGTTCCGCCTTAAACGCACATTCCAGGCGATCACCGGTATCTGGCTGGCCATCTTGCTGCCCCTGGAAACCCTGCCAGCTAAATCCTACCAGATCAAACAGGTCCTTATTGATGCCACTGTCCGCCAAGATGGCAGCCTGTCTATCCGCGAATCCCGCACCTATGAGTTCCGCGGACACTTTCGCTGGGCGGATTACCGCCTTCCGGTCCGCGGATTCCGTTCCGTGGAGCATTTTGGCATCGAAGAAAACGGAACCCCTTACCGCCTTTCCGACACCGAAGAACCCGGTACGTACACCCTCCAGCAATCGGAGAACGAATTCTACGCGAAATGGTTCTACAGAGTCAGTGATGAAACCCGAACATTCACCCTCTCTTTTGTGCTGACCGATATCGTTACGGTCTATCGGGATGTGGCAGAACTGTATGTTCAGTTCATCGGAGAAGGCTGGGACAAACCCACCGACTCGGTACGTGTGACGGTACATCTTCCGTCTGGCGCTTCCCGGGATCAGATCCGTGCCTGGGCTCATGGTCCCCTCTGGGGCCGCGTTGACATCCTGGACGGGCAAACAGTCCTTTTTACCGTGGCTCCTCTTCCCAAAAGAACCTTCTGGGAAGGCCGCATTCTTTTCCCCACCGAACTGGTCCCCTCTGCCAGAAAAAGAATTGCCAGGGAGGCCCTTCCAGCCATTCTCGCTCAGGAGAAGCAGTGGGCCGAAGAGGCCAACCGCAAACGCGAAGAACTGCGCAAAAAGATGGCCGCCCGGCGTGCTAGAAAACGCGCGCTCATGCCCATCAGCCTATTGCTCAGTCTCCTTTCAGTAGGTGTGTGGTTCCTGCTTCTGGTCCGGAACCGGGAATCGGCCACCCGCCGTTTCTCCGGCAAATATTACATGGACCTTCCCGCCGAACGGCCACCGGCTCTGGTGGCGTATCTCCTGGGGAACCGCAATGTTGGTTCCCTCGCTGTGCTGGCCACACTAATGGAACTGGCCCGCAAAGGATATTGTGAAATCGAAGAGGTGGAAGGAGAACGGCAAACCCTCTTCGGAAAAAAACGGAAAAAAGAATATATCATCCGGCAAACACACCCGGCAACTCCCCAGCCGCTTCAGCCATTCGAAGAAGCTGTCCTGAGCATGCTCTTTCAGGAAGCCGGTGATGGGAAGACGCTGCCGCTACACGAACTTGCAAATCAGCGACGGAAGCTGGTAAAATGGTTCAAAAAATGGAAAGAGCTTTTAAAACAGGAAGCCGATAAACTCCAATTTTTCGATCAAAAACGCCACAAACAGCAAATCACCGGAATCTTTCTCGGTCTGGCACTCATTTTGATTTCTGTGCCCTTCATTGTGCTTGCGGGAGAGGCCGGAATTCCTCTGCTCGTCGCCGGAGCCTTTATCTTTTTCGGTTCACTGTTTTTCAACACAGTCTCTGCCCGGTATGCCTCAGAAGTTGACCAGTGGAAAGCTCTGGGCCGCTTCCTGCGGAAATATCCACCAGACAGCATGAAACAGCAGGGCCTGTTCGAACGGATCGACCGCCTGCTGCCGTACGCTCTGGTACTGGGTGTCTCGGTCCCCAGAATCAAAAAGATCTTTCAGCAGATTCCGGAGGAACAGGCGGTAAGGTTCTTCTGGTGGTTTCACGTAACACGCGGTGCGGGCGGAGCAGGTGCTGCCTTTGGAGAAGCGCTTGGCGGGATGATCTCCACGGCAGCGTCCAGCTTTTCTTCGGCAACAGGAGCGGGCGGCGGCGCAACAGCAGGTGGAGGTGGAGGTGCGGGCGGCAGTGGTGGAGGGGCGGGCTAATCTGGTCCCTGCAACACCATGACGATTTACTGGAAAATGATCACAGGTGCCTCAGGGTTTCTGGCTGGTTTTTTCGGAAAAAACCGGCCAT
>MTOL01000035.1 GCA_002011685.1 Deferribacteres bacterium JdFR-76 | reverse complement strand
GGTCACATCCACCGAAAAATTGATCGAATAGGTGGCGTTGGCTGGGATGGTCCCCACATTAACCGAGCGGTTCAGATAGTCGCCATTCAAATCCTGATTGGCTGGAGGCGGTCCGGTAAAAGTGAGCTGTGCCACCGCATTCTCCACCGGCACATTCCCCAGATTCTGCACCGTCATGGTAATAGCCACACCGGTCTGGCCCTGGCTGACGGTGTCCGGTGCCTGTATGGAAAGAATGCGCAGGTTGGTAATTTGCACGGTGGTTTGCCCAAAAGCACTCCCTCGCACGCTGGACGCTGTAATAAAAGCCGTCCCACCTGTCGAGGCCGATTGCAGCACAAAAGATATTTGCCCAGCATTATCTGTCTGAACCTGAATACCATCGTAAGCCGGACTGGCATCTGCCGTGGTAATCGTTCCGTGGGTAGTGGAGACCGTAATCAGCGTTCCCTGAGCTACCACATTTCCGTCCGCATCTTTGATAGGGTCGGACCGAATGACGGTTGTAATGCTTGGATCCGCCGCCAGCACCGAATCGGTTGGCGTCAAAACGATCGTGCCGGAAGGCACGCCTGGAAGCACGGTAATTACGCCGGTCTGATCGCCGGTTGCGGTCGGATGGGTGATTTGAATCTGGCCGTTCGTTGTTACACTCACGGGTGAGAACGCAATGTGCGAGGTATCCGTAGCGTTGACTGCCGGATTCAGTCCCACAGAAGACCAGGTAACCGGAATGTCTCCAAGATAGGTTCCGCCCAGATCAAATCCGGCGGCATAAAGCTGAAGAACATCATCGGCCGTAATGGTGGTGTCCCCAACTTCCTGGGCTCCATTGGCCGGCCCCCCCGCTTTGTTCATAATCTTCACATATGCTACATTGCCCGGATTGACTGTTATGGGACCGCCCTGGTCATCCGTCGCGGTGGCGTGATCCGCAAGGATAAACCCGGAGCCCACCGTGGTGGCCGTAAAAGTCGTTGATTTGGAATTGCTGGCCGGTGAAACTGTACCAATTCCACCGGAAACCGACCAATTCACCGCGTAATCCCCCTTGTAATTGCCATAGGCGTCGTAGCCTGCCGCATGAACCGTGATAGCATCGCCCGGCTGCATCGTCACAGATCCAAGCTCGCTTCCGTCTCCGGACGGACCGGAAACGACTTTTATGTAACTCAAGGAGGCCGGTGCTACCTGAATGGTCCCCGTTTGCTGCTCAACCGCTCCCAGAAAAACCCGCAGGACCGTCGGCACGGCGTTTACCAGCACCTGATTGGCAGAGCCGGACCCGTTTACCACGGTAATATCGCTCAGGACCGGGCTGCTGCCGTTCGGACTATCGCCTCCACCGCTAACCACCTGTACCGTCAGTGTACCGCTCCACGCATTGCCGCTGCTGTCCACGGCATTGCTCACCTGAATCGCAAAGGGCGTGCCCGCCGTCTGGGTGGTTCCCACCGAAATGTCAAAGCTTTTCAGACCTGCCGAAACAACCTGAATTACGGAGCTTTCCTTTGAAATCCCTGCGGCGGCATCGGTAACCGTTATGGTCTGCCCACCCACAGTAACGAGACGGAAATCTGCTCCGGAGAAGGTATGCACACCGTTGTCCGCAAGGACAAATGTGTAGTCCGCCGGCAAACTGACACTTCCGGGATCTGTTGTACTCCAGCTCACCGTCCCGGTGTAATCTGTCTTTACATTCCCGTAAAAATCATAGGCAGTCACCGTTATGTCGTTGGCAAATGCGCGCCCGGCAACCACCGATGCCGGCACATTTGTCAGGGTGAAATACGAAAGCGGTCCGGGCTCCACGGTGATGGTTCCGGTCTGGGCCGTTCCCGCCGTCGTGTGTGTGGCCTGGATAACTCCGGAACCCACCTTTTCTGCTGTGAACACCGTATAAGACCCGCTTGACGGGCTTACGCTCCCGATATTATTTGTGGCAGCCCAGCTGACGGTATAATCACCGAGGTAATTCCCGTAAGCATCGTACCCGGCTGCGTGTACGGTAACTGTCTGCCCTGCTTTCAGGGTCCGGGCACCAAAGGCCGGGCCATCGCCGCTCAGCCCCTCAACCACGCGGATGCTGGCCAGCTGCCCCTGCGTAACGGTGATCTCCCCGGTCTGGTCATCCGTTGCTGTGGCATGATCCGCTGTGATAAACCCGCTCCCCACGGTGGAGGCCGTGAAGGTTGTCGCCGTTCCCGTGGTCGGGTTTACCGAGCCGATTCCTCCGGACACGCTCCAGGTTACGGACTCGTCCCCCACATAGTTTCCGTAGGCATCGTATCCGGCCGCATGGAGGGTCAGGGTTTGACCGGTGCTGAGCGTGGTGCTGGTAAATTCCGGCCCATCGCCGGCATTTCCCTGAACCACCTTCACGCATGAAACAGTACTGGCGGACACATCGAACGCCGCCGTCGTATTGGACACGGACCCGAGTGTGGCCTGAAGCTGAACTCCGGTTTCGGCTTTGAATAGCGTCTGATTTGCCGACCCCGAACCGTTTGTTACCGTAATATCCCGGAGAACCGGCGAATCCCCAAGCGGTGAGGAATGATCTGCCGCGTCCGCAAAACTTACCGTGGCAACCCCGCTTACCGGATTGCCGTAGCGGTCCTGGGCATTGCTGATGGAGAGAGCGAACGCGGTGCCTGCCGTTTGATTCCCGGGATTGGAAAGGGAAAAACTGTTAACGGAGGCAGCGTTCACAGAAGCGAACGCGGTGCCTGCCGTTTGATTCCCGGGATTGGAAAGGGAAAAACTGTTAACGGAGGCAGCGTTCACAGAAAAAGCTGCTGTAGTCCTGGTTACCGAGCCCATGGTCGCCTGCAGCTGGACGCCGCTTTCGGCATTGTACAGCACCTGGGAAGCACTACCGCTGCCACTGGAAACTGTGATGTCCGATAGCTGGGGTGCTGTCCCATCCGGCGCCAAATGCGCCTGCCCATCAGCAAAGGCAACCGTAGCCACACCACTCACGGTATTTCCGTACGCGTCCACCGCCCCCGAAACATTTAGCGAAAACGCCGTCCCGGCCGTCTGATCTCCCGGATTGGAAAGGGTGAAATCTGCCACGGACGCTGCTGATACATCAAACGCCGCCGTCTGCTTCGTTACCCCCCCAAGCGTCGCCTGAAGCTGAACCCCACTCTCCGCCTTGTACAGAACCTGCGTCGCACTCCCGCTGCCGCCTGTCACCGTAATGTCCGACAGCTGCGGCGATGTCCCATCCGGCGCCAAATGCGCCTGCCCATCCGAAAAACTCACCGTGGCAGTCCCATCCACCGAATTCCCATACGCATCCACCGCACCCGTTATCGACAAACTGAACCCTGTCCCCGCCGTCTGATCTCCAGGATTGGAAAGGGTGAAATCTGCCACGGACGCCGCTGATACATCAAACGCCGCCGTCTGTTTCGTTACCCCCCCAAGCGTCGCCTGAAGCTGAACCCCACTCTCCGCTTTGTACAGCACCTGCGTCGCGCTCCCGCTCCCGTTTGAAACGGTAATGGCGGACAAACTCGGTTCCGTGCCGTCCGGCGCGGTATGTGAACCCGTTCCCACAAAAGAAACGGTGGCCACGCCGTCTACTAGGTTTCCGTAAACATCTTTCGCATTTGAAATGGAGAGAGTAAACCCTGTCCCGGCCGTCTGGTTTCCGGGATTCGAAAGCGTAAAATCATTCACCGTGCCCGAACTTACATCAAAAGAAGCGGTCTGATTCGTTACGCTGC
>MTOL01000330.1 GCA_002011685.1 Deferribacteres bacterium JdFR-76 | reverse complement strand
CAGAAACCGGCAGCATAAACGACGAAACGGCTGGAGGACCCGACCATGACGCGGCTCATTCAAATAGATCCCATCACACGGCTGGAAGGTCACGGAAAAATATCGATCTTTCTGGATGAAGAGGGCAACGTCCAGCGGGCTTATTTTCAGGTCCCGGAGTTCCGCGGGTTCGAAAAATTCTGCGAAGGGCGGCCCGCCGAGGACATGCCGCAGATCACCTCCCGTATCTGTGGCGTGTGTCCCACTGCTCACCACATGGCTGCTACCAAAACCCTCGACGACCTGTACAAAGTTGACCCTCCCCCCGCGGCCAAAAAAATCCGGGAGTTGGTCTACTCCACATTTATGGTAGAAGACCATGCATTACACTTCTTCTTCCTGGGCGGCCCCGATTTTGTTACGGGACCCGATGCTCCCAAGGCCAAACGGAACATCCTAGGTGTGCTGGAGGCCGTTGGCCTGGAAATTGGCAAAAAAGTTATCGCCATGCGGCGCGAACTGCGGGAACTGATTACCGAAATGGGGGGCAAAGTCATTCATCCCGTGTTGGGCCTTCCGGGAGGTGTTTCCAAGCCTGTTTCCAAAGAAGTTCGGGAACGGTTCGAACGGGTAGCCAAAGAAGCGGTGGAATTCGGCGAATTCTGTCTGAAGATCTTCGATGACGTCGTGCTAAAGAACAAAACCTATGTTGAACTGATTACATCTGAAGCCTACACCCACCGGACGTACTATATGGGCCTGGTGGACGAGAAGAACTGTGTAAATTTTTACGACGGTCAGATCCGCGTAGTTGATCCGGACGGCAAAGAAGTTATCAAATTTCCTGTCCAGAAATACCTGGATGTCATAGCCGAACATGTAGAGCCCTGGAGCTACATTAAGTTTCCCTACCTGAAACAGGTGGGCTGGAAAGGCTTTGTGGATGGGAAAGATTCTGGAATTTACAGCGTGGCCCCCCTGGCGCGGCTAAACGCCGCGGACGGAATGGCCACACCCAAAGCGCAGAAAGAGTACGAGCGTTTCTACGAAACCCTGGGCGGAAAGCCTGTTCACCATACGCTGGCCAATCATTGGGCGCGGCTGATCGAATTGCTATACGCAGCGGAGCGGATGCTGGAACTGGCCACCGATCCGGAAATTACCAGCGAGAAAATCCGGACCATCCCAAATACTGTGCCCGAAGAGGGAATTGGCGTGGTCGAAGCGCCGCGAGGCACTTTGATTCACCATTACCAAACCGATGAGCGTGGCGTGATCCGCAAAGCCAACCTGATTGTAGCTACTCAGAACAACGCTGCTCGCATCGCCATGAGCGTTGACAAAGCTGCCCGTTCCTTCATCAAATACGGCCTGTGGGACGACGGCATTCTCAACCAGGTAGAAATGGCGTTTCGGGCCTACGACCCCTGCCATGCTTGCGGAACCCACTGCCTCCCCGGAGAAATGCCGCTAGTTGCCGAAATTTACAATCACAACGGCGAACGCGTAGCCACAATACAGAAAAACCGCGCAGGATAGCAGATGTTCGCCCAAATCCCCTCTCATCCACGGGGAGCGGAGCCGCGGGAAAGCCGGCCAAAGTGGCCGGCTTTTCTACTTTGAGCTGCCCGGCAAGGAAGAACCTTGCCACGCAGGATCACGCCGGAACCGGGCAACTGCAATCCTTTTTCCCTGCTCGGTATCCTATTCGTTAAATCCTCTTCCTGTCCGCCAAGAAGAAAATCTCGCAGGAGTCTGTTCTGAGTCTGTTACAGTACATGCCGGAGGGCTTTTACAACATTGTTTACTCCCAGCGCCAGCGTTATTAATACCACAATCCCAGTTAGCACATTCAGCCACAATGGGTTCTTGTGCTGCCCCAGCAAGGCTTTGTCGTTGATCATGAGAAACAAGAAAATGGCCACAACTGGCAGCAGAATTCCATTAAGCGCCTGAGCAAGAATAATGGCCGGTATGGGTTGAATACCACTGAGCCCAAAAATCAACCCAACGAACAAGATAGACATCCATACAGCCCGGTAAGACCAGGATTTTTCCTGCCAATTTTCCCCAAAAAGACTTTGGGCGGTAATGGCGCTGGCAAGCGGTGCTGTGATAGCGGAAGAAAACCCGGCCGCGAACAACCCGAAAGCAAAAAACGGACCGGCCCAACCGCCCAGCTGAACACTCAATGCATCCGAAATCGCCTGGAAAGAGAATTTGCCTATCACGGAAAACCCGACCACGAGCACGGCCATCGAAATGATGCCACCCAGCAAAATAGCTACCACCAAACCGAAACGGAATTCTTTCAGATCCTGCCCTGCGGCGATTCCCGAACCCAGAAAAAGGTTATAGGGCACAACCGTGGTTCCGATCAATCCAATAACCAGCACGCCGGCCCCATCAGGCATTGCCGGAATAAACAGACCCTTCAGTAACTCATCCACGGGAGGTTTTACCATCGCTGCGGTAACCAGAAAAGCAAGTCCCATCGCAGCTACAATCCCGCCCAGAACGGTCGCCACTATCCGAGTGGTGCCAAAAAAAAGCAGCAGCCCTGCGGCAATTCCAATTATCAAGGCCAGGATCCGCGGATCCACCCCCGTGGCCAACCGCGCTCCCGCCGCACCTCCGAGGATGTTCCCTGCCTCATAGGCGGCACATCCCAGCCAGATGGCCACCATCACTAGCCAAGCGGAAAGAGTTTTTGCAACGCCCCGGAACCGCCATATGATGGTTTGTCCAAGATTCCTGCCGGAAACAACGGTCAATCTGGCACTGGCCTCCTGCAACACTACACAGGCAACCGTAGAAAAAAGCAGGGCCCAAAGCAGCTGCAGCCCGAACTGCGCACCCGCTGAAGCCGCCGTTGTTACTGTTCCTGGCCCAATAAACGCGGCAGAAATTACCGACCAGAAGAGAACCGAAATGATTTTTCTCATAATGTCGCCCTCGGCAAGTTGGTACAACCGTTTTCCCACTGTTCAAACCGGGCGATTATCATCCCGGAGATAAAAGGACCGTTTTATTTTTCCGGGCCATAGCCCCCACCTCCAGGCGTCTCCATCACAAAGCGGTCTCCTGGCAGAACCTCCGTCCCGTCTATGTAGGACAGATCCTGCCGGGTTCCATCGGCGCGCACAACATACTGCCGGCCCGGAACGCCCGGCTCACCGCCCTTTAGACCATAGGGACGCTCCACCCGGTGCTGGGTCAAAACCGCCAGCCGCATCCGTTCCAGAAAAAGAACCTCCCGGATTACGCCATCTCCTCCGCGGAACTTCCCCTTCCCGCCAGAGCCGCGCCGTATGCCAAANCGCATCACCCGCACCGGATAGCGCAGTTCTATGATCTCTGGATCCGTAATCCGCGTATTGGTCATATGGCTATGCACAGCACTGGCGCCATGGAAGCCGTTCCCTGCACCGCAGCCGCCGCAAACAGTTTCGTAATAACTGAACCGGTCTGTGCCCCAAACCGTGTTATTCATGGTCCCCTGGCTGCAAGCCACAATCTCCAGCGGACGGAGCAGGGCGTCCACCAGACGCTGACTGGTCTCCACATTGCCACCAACAACAGCCGGACAGCGAGATGGATCATCCGGAAAATCCGGAGACAGAATCCCCGGTGGAATCCGGATATCTACGGCGTGGAGCATTCCCTCATTGAGGGGAAAATCTTCTTGGAGGAGAAGTCTTAAAACGTACATGACCGCGCTGGTTACAATTGCCGGCGTCGCGTTGAGGTTTCCAGGATGG
>MTOL01000332.1 GCA_002011685.1 Deferribacteres bacterium JdFR-76 | reverse complement strand
AGATTTGCCCGGAGGATGAAATGAAACCCAAAACCGGGGAATGGCGGGGATTCTTTGCCGAACTGTTGAAATGGGGGATCGTGATTCTGCTGATCTGGCCCGTCTTTCACCCCAAGGGCGGACTCCTGGAGTTTACGCGGGTGGTGATTGGTGAAGCGCTGCTGATTATTTTCATCGGCAAACTATTTTATGACACCGTTATCTGGAAATTCACCCGTACCCGCCGTTCGGCCAAACAGAATTTTGCTGCCTTGCTGGGGATGCTCGTTGCCATTGGAACGGTGATGATTCTGTTCTTTTTGCTTGTCGGTTTCACACTTTTACAATATTTTCAAAATGTTAGATCCGGATTGAGATGAAAAGATGTGCTTCTTGGGGAGGGATTACTGGTCTTCACGCGATGCATAGCAGGGTGCTTCAGAGATACGGCTCAGCAGGAAGATCGCTGCACATTTTTTCGGTGATTTCATGTACAGGTCCGGTACTGTGCCGCAGTTTGCGCAAGGGGAATGATGCTGGGGTCATTATCTCCATGAGTGCCGAATGTGCCCATCGAAGTCAAAGAGGAGGCCCGTTATGAAACTGGTGGTTGAAGTGGTAGATATTCGCGGGAAATGCCCAGTTTATGAGGTTGGCGACACATTTGAGCTTGAGGAAGGGTACAAGCTGCAAATTCCGTCCGGCCGGCAGGTTTGCATGCATGGACTGGCAGCACTAATGCCCATATACAATGCCCTGGCCAAAGGGATCCGGCCTCAAAAACTGGGGCTGATGGGAAAAGAGGCCTCGGGAAATGAGGTTTTTGTTCAGTGCCTGGACCCTGTCGACCAGACGGGCGGAGGAACCGCGATTTTTAAAATCCGCAAAGAGATTTAATTCGCCCGGCCGTATGGGGGCAGCGGTTGCGGTTTCTGGCGGACGCATGAGGGGGATAAAAACGGGTTTTCCAGGAAGGAGGGAACCGGTGAAAAAGAAAACGCTGCCAATTGGCAAACTTCCCATGGAACTTCTGGATGAGATGCTCAAGAAACATCCGGCGGAAGGTCAACGCGTTCTGGTGGGAGCCGGGATTGGGAAGGATGCAGCGGTGATCGACTGGGGGGAAAAATGTCTGGTGGCCAAAACCGATCCCATTACCTTTGTTACCGACGCCATCGGCTATTATGCGGTGAACATCAATGCCAACGATGTAGTCTGTGCCGGTGCCCGGCCCATGTGGTTTCTGGCTACTCTTTTGCTGCCCGAGGGCCAGACCGATAAAGAGCTGGTGGACCGTATTTTTGCGCAGATCAGCAAGGCCTGCCGGGATCTGGGGATCGGGCTAGTAGGGGGGCATACAGAAATCACCTACGGAATTGACCGGCCCATCGTGGTAGGACAGATGCTGGGGGAGGCGTTTCGGAACCGGATTGTCCGCCCCGACCGGATCGAAATCGGCGACCTGGTTTTGCTAAGCAAAGGCATCGCTGTGGAAGGTGTGAGTATTCTGGCCCGGGAAAAAGAGGCTGAAGTACGCGAACTGTTTGGAGACAAATTCGTCAAGCGGTGCCAGGATTTTCTCTACCGTCCGGGAATTTCCGTGGTGCAGGATGCTTTGCTGGCGATGGAAGCAGGGGATGTCCACGCCTTTCACGATCCAACCGAAGGTGGGCTGGCAACCGGTCTGTGGGAGCTGGCAAAAGCCGGACTGGTTGGAATGGAAATCGATGTGTCTCAGATTCATGTTTTCGATGAAGCCCGAAAGCTCTGTGAGCATTTTGGTCTGGACCCTCTTGGAGTGATTGCTTCGGGGGCACTTTTGATGGTGGCTTCGCCGGTGGACGCCGATCACATCGTCAAAAAATTGCGGGACCACCGCATCGAGTGCAATGTAATTGGTGAGGTAATTTCGCCAGAAAAGGGTGTACTTCTTCTCGAACACGGAAAGACCAGACCACTTCCACGCTTTGAGCGGGATGAAATTGCCCGGATTTTCGAGTAGCAACTTCCTTTCTGTATTCCGGATCAAACGGATGAGGAGGAAGAAAAAGGAGGTGGATGCCGATGTCTGAGATGGAAGCCATGATTATTCCGGAAATCTGGCAGCACACGCTGGAAACCATTCGCAAGGAACCGGGAGCCGTGTTTTTGCTGGGCGGTGTGGATACCGGAAAAACCTGGTTTATGCGCTATCTGGTGCACCAGCTGGTTCCGGAAGCGAGAGTGGGGATCATTGATGCGGATGTGGGGCAGTCGACCATCGGGCCACCTGCATGCATTTCGTACGCCGAGTTTTCAGAAGTCCCAGAAGATTTTGGCCAGATTCAGCCTGAGAAATATGCATTTATTCAGTCCATTGCGCCAGGAAATTCACTTCTTCCTTCGCTTCTGGCCCTTCAGCGGATTATCCGGTATGCCCGGGAGAAGGCACCCGATTATCTGATTCTTGATACCACCGGGTTCATTCAGGGAGATCTCGCCCGCCAGCTCAAACTGGCCAAAATTGAACTGCTCTCTCCCAGGTACATTGTGGCTTTTGAACGCGGGATGGAACTGGTGCACATTCTTTCGAAAATACCGCGCACATCGGGCATTCACATTATCCGGCAGCCTGTGGCACCGGCTGTTCAGCGGCGCAGCCGGGAGTACCGGCGTGCCTACCGTGAATCGCTGTGGCGCGAGTATTTTCGCCATGCCCGCGTGCAGGAAATTCCCTTCGAAAACGTGGTGTTCCGAAACTTCTGGCTGAACGATGGTGAACCGCTCGAACCCGATGAAGTGGCCAATTATGCCAAACAACTGGATTGCCAGATCCTTTATGGCGAAAACCAGAGAGATGGCGTATTTCTGCTGGCAGATGGCTATCCAAGAAAGGACGTCCAGTATCAGCTGAGCCGCTATGGTGACATGATTCACATTACGTCTTTCCGCGATATTGAAGATTCTATCCTTGCGTTTGTTGACCACGCGGGTTTTGTGCTTGCGCTGGGCATTTTGATTGACATCAAGCTGCAGGAGAAAAAACTCATCGTCAAAACGGCACTGGAGGATGCCGGGCAGATTGCCTGGATTGAAATGAGCGAGCTGACCTTCAATCCATACGGGCCACCGGCATAAGATCCATGGAATTGCGCCGTCACCGTCCACCGTCCGCGCAAAAAGACCTGTTTCCTGTTCAGGATGCGGCAGAGCTCACCGGGACGGTGGAGTCCATCACTTTTGAAAATGTGGATAACCATTTTGTGGTTGCCCGGTTTCGGGTGGAGAATAGCGGCGGTCAGGTTATAACCATTACCGGGAAAATTCCGCTGCTGGCCGAGGGGGAACGGTTGCGGCTCCGGGGTAGCTGGCGCAATCACCCGCGTTTTGGAAAACAGTTTCAGGTGGAGGAATATGAACGCCTGCCTTTTGTCAGTCTCGAAGGCCTCCGCCGCTATCTGAGCTCCCGAATGGTGAAAGGAATTGGACCGCATTATGCCGGGAAAATCGTGCGGAAATTCGGGCTGGAAACCATTCGTATCCTGGACGAGGAGCCTGAACGCCTCCGGGACATTCCCGGCATTGGAGAAAAACGGCTGGAGGAAATCAAGCGGGCCTGGCAGGCTCAGCGGGAAAGCCGCGAAGTGATGCTTTTTCTGGCCGAACTGGGCATTGGACCTGCTATGGCTAGCCGCATCTACCGGGAATACGGCCATCAGACCCTGGAAGTGCTCCGCAAAAACCCGTATCAGCTTTGTCAGGATATCCGGGGGATCGGCTTCCTTTC
>MTOL01000493.1 GCA_002011685.1 Deferribacteres bacterium JdFR-76 | reverse complement strand
GAACGGCAAAACGGAAAGTCGTCGTACCCTTACCAAGGGTAAATGGATTCGGGTAATTCTGCAGGAGGGAAAAATCAGAAGGCACTTCTTCTTCCATCTCCCGAATCCGAAACATTCCCAGCTCCTCGATTTCAGCAACAGCAAAATTTCCTTCCACGCGAACCGGCACCGGTTCCCATCCCCCGGTTTCAGCCCGGTGTTCGAGTTCAATTTTTTTCACACGGTCCGGATCACCATCCTGGATTAGTAAAATCCTCAGAAGCAATGGCTGCGCCGGATGGAAAGACGCCGGGCCTATGTAGTAAACCAGTCCCGCCGTTTCCCTGGCGGGCGGTTTGCCCAGTACCTGCTCCGGCTGTTTTACAATGGTAATGAAAAGATCTTTGGGAACAGCACCCGCCGGCACGTCCAGCTTGAGCCGTCCATCTGCGGACAAAATACTTCCATCAGAACCTGCAACGAGCAGCTGTGCCGAGAAACTTTTTTCCGCTGAAGAGACATTTCCCGCATAATCCTGGCCTTCTGCAGCAAGGGTAAGAACCCCGCTATCTTCCAGGCGGTAATCGCCTTTAAAAATGGTCCCATCGGGACTGATCTCCGTAAGGGAAACCGATTCCCCGTTTAGAGTTAGCCTTGGCAATTTGGGCAAAGGTTCCGAGGAGACGATGTAAAGGTCCACATAGCGGGTTAAGACCGGATTTTGAAGGACGCCTATGGTCAGCACCGGGGCCTGGGTGTCTGGGGGCTGCGTGTAAAAGGTCCAGACAAAATCATCCGCAGGGGATCCTTCTGCCGTGCCATTGCCGTTGCCATCCAAAGGCTGCCCGAAAAGGTTGGGAATCCGCGCGGAAAGACGGACCGTCACCGTATCGTTGGGAGGCAAATCCTGGCTGGGGCGGAAGATAAATTTCCGCTCGCTTTCGATGTAGGCAATCTCGCCCGGCAGCGGGCCAAGTGCGCGGCTCTCAATGGTCACATTTCCAGGAATTAGAGAATCGGGGTCAATCCGCTGGGAAAAAACGGCCCAAATGTTTAGCAGATCGGCAAAATAGGGAGCATCGGTGGCATTCGCCTCCGGGTAGACCGCCGTTACGTGAGGCAGTTCCTGGGGACCGGTGGCCCAGGTTGTAAACCGCAGAAAAGTAATGTGATTGCGCGAGGTCTGTTCCTGGTCCATCCAGACTACATCCACAACCCCATCTTTCAGCCGGAGCGGAAGCTCTGGATATTCCGTATTGTTTCCATCATGGGACAGGTTTACTGCTGGAAGCCACTGGGAATCCCGCAAGATCGTAAGAAACACGTCGCCCCGTTCCGTCTGCCCAGGTTTTTGAAGAGGGAGCGCAATTGCTTCGCCCGAATAGGCGCGCTTGCCCAATTTGCCCACATTCCCCGAGGCCATGTCATCCCGGTAAACCAGGTAGAGGTCGTTCCGGTTGTCGGCAGCAAGAAAAGGGTAGCTGACATTTCCCCCCGTGGCCGACTGGGCAACGGGGATGGGGTCCGACCAGTTTTCATCCACTCCCGAGACGTACATGATGCGGATATCACCTGGGGTGTAATTGTCGGAAAAAACAACATGCACGCGGTCATCTGAATCAATGGTGAAGGAAACAAGGCCATCATACAGCACGCCTGACTGACTGATGGCCCGGGGGCTACTCCAGGTCTGGTAATCCTCACTGGTTACGTAGTAAACTTTTCTCATTTTCTGGTCAAAACTGCCATCCGAATAAAATACAAATGCCTTCCCTGTGGAAGTAAACTGAATGGTGGGTACAAAGCAAAGGTGTGACTCGGATACGGAAATCATTTTGTCCTGCGACCAGTTTTTGCCGCCATCGGTAGAATACGCGTGGTAGATGTCTCCTCTGTAATTATCCACGTAAAGAGCCGAATTCCATACGACATGCACATTTCCCGCTGGATCCACAGCGATGCTGGGGTAAAGAAGATCATGCCCGGTTACCGCATAACTGAGGCGAACCGGAGCCGTCCAGGTCTGACCACCGTCCTCCGATCTGGAGTAATAGATATTGAACTGGTCATTGCTTGTGGCCCGGGCATGCCAGGCGACATGCAGATTTCCGGCGGAATCGACAGCAATGGAAGGCATGCCTCCATAAAACAGCGTAGAATCGATCTGGAATGGACTGGTCCATGTCTGACCACCATCCGAAGAGGAAACATGGTAGACGAACCGCCGTTCTCCAATCTTCTCATGGTAAACAAAATGGAGATTCCCCAGGGGATCGTAGGCGAGATTGTGCCCCATGTATCCGTAAGAGTGGGCCTGCTGCACAGTGGCAATAACATTAGAGGTCCCGGATGTGGTGTGGAATGTAAAGTCTGCGCTGTAGGTGGGGCCGTTTCCCATC
Source organism: Deferribacteres bacterium JdFR-76 (assembly GCA_002011685.1). GTDB lineage: Bacteria > Zhuqueibacterota > JdFR-76 > JdFR-76 > JdFR-76 > JdFR-76. The sequence goes on along the minus strand of MTOL01000493.1, from coordinate 1,369 downwards.
CGGTCGTACGATGCCACGCGATAATGGTAAGTTGTATTGGGCTGAAGATTTGTGAGTACGATCTGATGGGAAATGGTCAGATCATTGTTTTCAACCCTGTGAGTATAGTCGGTGGTCAAACCGTATTCCACGATGCTGGTGGCCATTTCGTCCGTTTCCCAGCTAATCGTCACAGAATTTCCCAGGGGCAGCGACTCCACCGGTCCTGACACGATTTGAGGAGGCCATATGTCTTCAATCTCAGTGGTAACGGAATAAGAAAAATTGTTGGGCGTGCCCAGGCTGGTAGGGATGAAAATAATTTCCTGCGCCGTTTTCCCGATTGCGCGAAGGCTGGCTTCCCCTTGGTTATCGGCATCCAGTGTCATGGAATAAACCCGTTCCTGCAGACCTGTCTCGTACAGCTGAGCCCGGATCTTGGACCCTACCTGGCCTTTGAACAGGAGTTTCGCCGTTGTATCAGCCAGGGTAAATCGAAAGTACGCCGCCGAATAGGAGAGGAGGTAATGGGCCTGGGGATCCACCGGATAAATGGCATGGGTACGCGTAACTGTCGGCCGGATCGGTGGATTGTAATTGGTGTATCCCAAATAGCCGTTTTCGTCCAGGGCCGGATTGTCCGCATAGTTGGCAATCACAAAATTGGCGAAGATATCATCAAAGGTTAGCGGGATATTCAGAGCCGATAGCGCATCCTGCACACCTTGAACGCTATTGCGGGGGGCTTTCACAATTTCAGAAATCAGGTCCACTCCAAATTTTTCGTAAAGGTAATAGAAATACAGGGCTACCTTTACATAATCGATCAGCACATCGTCGCCGCCGTAGTTCCAGCCGGTCAGGGACCGCTCAGGACGCCGCAAATAACGGCTCGGGTTTGCCAGACCAAAACCGGTGATGAACTCCGCAAACATGGAGGCTCCCTCATTCACCCAGTTCACTTCGTTGGGATCCCGTGCGTAATGGATCAAGTGCTGGAACTCATGGGCAATGGTTCCAAGGGTAAACATGCTGGACGGTTTGGCCGGGTCACAATCCACATAAATGATGTCCTTGAGATTGCTGTATGACCCGCCGGTTTGATCCCTCGGGCTGAAGTACCCGGCGATAAAGGTAGTATTCCCCATGCTGGGATTGTAATCATCCTGGATATCGTAAATCAAAATATAGACAAAGCCATCTCCAGAACGGTTGGGGGTAGGGCCAAATAAATCCGTCAAAATTTCCCGGATCCCCCGTGAAGGATCGATGGATTTGGACGGGGTCTGCTGGGTGAAATATTTGTAAAAATTGTCAATTTCTACCTGGGTAACCTTTTCGGAATTCCATTCATCCAGTCCCACGAAGATGTAGGTGCCTGTTCCTTTCA
>MTOL01000056.1 GCA_002011685.1 Deferribacteres bacterium JdFR-76 | reverse complement strand
GAAAAGCAGCACAAAAGATGCTGTAATATACAAACTGATCAGAATGGTCAGAGGCAGGTCCCACTGGCGGTTAAGAAAAAATGCCGAGACTGTAAGCGCCAGTGAGGGAAGGTAAATCAGATAAGAAATGACCGGAAATTTGTGTAACACCGGGGCCTTCGCAGGGAAATTGAGAAAAAAGTGCAACAGAGCCGGACCCCAAAGGATGACCCCCATCAGAAGAATGAACAAAAAAGCATTGTGGTATGGACTCTTGTAGGAGATCATCCCGAAGGCCAGGATGAGAAAAAAGGTAAATGANAGGTAATAATAGAGTCGTGCGGTNCGCAAGGTGGGCTTTTTTACGGCAACGATGTGCCCAACCATCAGGAAAAGGAGCCCAACGAAAATGCGCACAATAAGGGTAATGCCCCAGCTGCGTGTGGGTTTGAGTTGTAGGGTTATGATTTCTCCGGACCGCTGGAACCGGTAGACCGCCGGCTTGCCGGGTTCGAGATCCTTGAGCAAAGCCTGCCAGTGGTCCCGCAATTTGGCCGTCTCTTTTCCGTTAATGGCGAGAAGCTTGTCTCCCTTTTGGACACCGGCCTTTTCGGCGGGGCTGCCGGGAACCACGTACTGAACGGTCAGATCTTTTTGCTCGGGATCGGAGCCGAAGAAAATACCGTCGAAAGGAGTTGGGTGCAGGTACAGGTTATCTACCAGGTTAAAAATTCCCAGGAACCCGAAAATAAGTGTAAAACTCCAGAAAAAATAAAGCCAGCGTTTCCGTTTTTTCATCTTTTTCTACCCGAGTATTCTCTGTTTGGTGTCTGGTTTATGCCACTGATGGCGGCCGTTTTATAAATCTCTAAAATATGAAAAAGTTTTGTGTAATCTTCCAAGAATTTTGCGGTCTGGCCATTTGGCGCTATAAAATGGAAAGAAGTGTTAAGGTATAGCAGAATCTGCGCATCTGTGGGCAGGGAAAACGTTTGAAAAATTGGGTTTGCCCTCCGGCTGGCCGATACGTGGCTTGAGTGTTTCGAGCCCGTGTCCGGGAACATGTGTTATTCGGCTTTCTCCTTTATGCCCAGCCGTTCCATCATTGAATAGAGTTTCCGGCGGGTGATACCCAGCAAAGCAGCTGCCCTGCTTTTGTTGCCGCGCGCCTTTTCCAAGGCTTTGAGGATCAGGTTGCGCTCTACCTCTTCCAGATCGATTCCGGAGTCCGGGATGGTCAGTGGCAGAGGGCTGGCCGAGGATGTTTGCAGGTGGGGCGGCAGATGTTCTGGCCGAATAGGACCTCCCTGGCTCAGAATTACCGCCCGTTCGATTACATTCTCCAGTTCGCGCACATTGCCCGGCCAGTGGTAATTGAGCAGAATCTGCTGGGTTTCTGTGGCCAATGGGACCGGCTGGCCGTTGTTGAGCTTTTTGGTGAAATATTCCACCAGGGGCAGGATATCTTCTTTGCGTTCACGCAGCGGAGGCAAGAAAATGGGAAACACGTTTATCCGGTAATAGAGGTCTTCCCGGAAACGGCCTTCGCGCATCTCTTTTTCCAGGTCTTTGTTTGTAGCGGCAATGATCCGGGCGCGCATCGGGATGGGTTTCAGTCCACCCAACCGCTCGAATTCGCGGTTCTGCAAAACCCGAAGCAGTTTCACCTGGAGCGAAAGTGGCAGATCACCGATTTCATCCAGGAAAAGAGTCCCTTCGCCGGCGAGTTCGAAACGGCCCGGCTTTGAGCGGTCCGCTCCAGTAAAGGCTCCTTTTTCGTACCCGAAAAGCTCGCTTTCCAGCAGGTTTTCCGGGATGGCCGCACAGTTTACCGCTACAAAAGGATGTTGAGCCCGGGGGCTGTTCTGATGGATGGCCATGGCGATCAGTTCTTTGCCGGTACCGCTTTCGCCGCGGATGAGAACGGTAGTATTNGTCTGGCTGACCATTTCTACCANCCGGAAGACATCCTGCATTTTGCCCGATAAGCCAATAATATTGTCAAAACGGTACCGGGTTTTGAGCTGCTGACGAAGATCCAGGTTTTCCCGTTCAAGCCGTTTTTTCTCCAGCAGCCGCTGGACCTTTAGGCGCAGTTCATCCATGTCGAATGGCTTGATAAGGTAGTCGTAGGCACCTTTTTTCATTGCCTCTACCGCCGTCTGGGCAGTCGCATAGGCGGTCATCAGGATAACATCGGTGCCGGGCGCTTCCTGTTTGATCTTCTCCAACAGTTCCAGCCCGGAAAGTTTGGGCATTTTCAAGTCTGTGATCACCACGGCGTAGTTTTCACTGCGGAATTTTTTCAGCCCTTCTTCTCCGTCGTAAGCCGTATCTACAGACACGTCAGACGATTCCAGCGCCGCTCTTAGCAGTTCGCACATGCGTGCTTCATTGTCGATAACCAGAATCCGTTCCATTGTACCCACCTTCGTCTATTCTTCCTGTACCGGCAAACGGAATACAACGGCTGTCCCTTTTCCCGGCGAACTCTCGATTTTGATTGTTCCACCGTGCTGTTCCACAATTTTTTTGGAAATGGCCATGCCCAGTCCACTTCCTGTACTCTTGGTGGTGTAGAATGGCGCAAAAACCTGTTCCGGATCCCCTTCAATTCCTTTGCCGTAATCCCGGACGGTTACTTCGGCCCATAGACCTTTGCGGGTGTTTTTGAGGGAAGTGCGGATATCCAGTCGGCCTTCGCCATCCATTGCCTGACAGCCATTTTTGATCAGGTTCATGAGCACCTGTTCAATGCCTGAAGGGTCGAAATCGAAATCCGGAAGTTCACCGGCAAGCTCCAGATGGAAATCAATTTCGTGAAATGACGGGTCTGTTTTAAGGCGGGAAATCACCGTTTCGATGAGCTGGTTCAGATTGCCGCGGGTTTTCTGTAGCGGATGTTCCCGGCTGAGGAACAGAAAATCACTTACCAGTTTATTGAGACGGTTAATTTCGTCTGGAATGTATTCGAACAGTGGGTCCGGCTTCTCGGCCGGGTTGTACCGGGAACGGAGAATATCGGCGGTGCCACGGATGATCCCCAGCGGGTTGCGGATTTCATGAGCCAGTACGGCGGCCATCTGACCCATCATGGCAAGCCGTTCCGATTGAAGCAAACGTTCCTGCGACTGCATGAGAAGGCGCAGGGCATAAGCCAGCAGTCCGCCAAACAGAATGAATAGCCCGGCACTGGCTACCACACTGGCATAAAATGTCTGGCGGTAACGGTCGAGGAGCAGGAAAAAATAAGCATTGGCTTCCGTAACCAGGACGGCCACGGTCTGGCCTTGCAGGTTCCGGATGGGGGCGAAAGCGCTTTTGAAGTGCTGGTTTCCAACTGCGTGGAGGGGGCTGGTTACCGGCACGCCCGTTTCCCAGGCCTTCCCGATGGAGCTGGAATCAGCTCGCAAGTAGCTCCGGGGAAGTGGCGTTTTGCCAAAAGGGCTACTGTCCAGCAGTACGTTAAATTTGCGGTCGATCAAGTAAAGACCTTCCAGTTCGTGCTGCCGCCGCAGATTCAGTAGACGGTCACGGAGGATGATGAGCCGCAGTTCATCCTGTGGCAATGAGCCAAAGGGGTCGAGATATTCCGTTTCGATGATATCGGAAATGAGCTTGGCGATGGAAATCAAACGGCGGCCCAGCTCTTCCTCGAGCTGGTTGGAGATTTGGCGGAGGAACAGAAACTGGATCAGGTTGAAGGATACTAGCAGGGCTAGGAAGGCGCCGATCAGCAGGGCGAAAGCCAATCTCCGGCGCTTCAGAAGGCG
>MTOL01000531.1 GCA_002011685.1 Deferribacteres bacterium JdFR-76 | reverse complement strand
GCAAGATTTTGCGCTCCGGCGGTGAAAAGCTTTCGATTCCGGATTCTTGGAAGAAAGCTTTCCGTGCTGCTATCGGTACCGGATCCTTTCCAACAGATGTCGAATTGCCCGCAAAAAGAGAAAGGATCAAGGCCACAGTTTCCGTCCAATTCCAGGGAAACCAACTTGTATATACGGTTATTCTTGAACCGCTTGAGTATCTCCGAAAAGCAGAAAGCTTTGTCCAGGATATTCATTCACTGCTTAGTGAAGATATCCCGGTTGAAGATAAGATCCGGAAGGCTGTGGAAAGGCTACAGAAACTGCTGCCGGTTGAAAAGGCCGTTCTTGTTTCGGTCCGCGAGGGCGACCGGATTCGTCCCGAATTCATTTTTCCCGAAACAAGGGGGACATCCGAGTTTCCGTTCTTTGCTGAACTTATGCGATGGGGGGCGAAAGGTAAAACAAAAAATGAATGGTTATGCTGCCGGGTAGAAGAGTATCCGGGACTGAGGGAGCGGGATGAAACGGTTTCTGTGCTGGAAGACCGGTTCGTTTTGCAGTTTCCAGTCGTAGAGGCCGGGAAGATTATCGGGTATTTCCTCTGTATCGGCAGTTTTGATCTGGAGGATGTGAACCGCTTGCGGCCGCAGCTCCGGCGTCTGGCTTCGGTGCTGGCCAGCTTGTTGTCAGTTTGGCTGCTGAAGGAAAGGAAGGAAAAGTTCCACCAGCAGCTGGAGTTTCTGCGGCAGCTGCCCGGGGTGCTTTCCCAGCAGGACGGTGAGGATGTGTTCAAGCATGTGGCGGAACTGGCTATTCGGACCCTCCATTTCTGGGAATTAAGCGTGTTCCGTTTCGATCCGGTTTCGGGCGAGCTCATCCTGGTGGGATCGGCGGGACATCTTGGAGAGGTGCTGAAAGTGGGATTCCGGCATCCGGTTTCCGAGGGAGTGATTGGTTGGGTTGCGAGGAACCGTAAACCGCGCTATGTGCGGGATATTTCCACAGATCCGCTCTATGTAAATTATGGGAGGCGGTCAACGGGATCCGAGCTGGCCATCCCCATAGAGATAGGCGGAGAAATTTACGGGGTGATCAACCTGGAATCGCCGGTTGTGGATGGTTTTGACGAAGTTGACATTGAAATTTTGAAAACTCTGGCCCAGCAGCTGGCGCTCCATCTGCGACAGTACGAAAACGTTCAGCAGGAAAAGCGTCGGGCACAGCTGGCCAGCCTGATGGGGAAAGTGTCTACGCTGCTGCATGAGCGACGGGACGAGGGCGAAATCGCCCAGCAGTTTATTAACCTCCTCCGAGAGGAAATGGATGTCTTTTACGTCTCATTTTACCGGTATGATGCCGATAAACATCAGCTGATCAAGATCTGCCAGTCCGGGGGGAAAAACAGTCCGAGGCCCGTTGGGAGTACCTGGCCCGCCGATCAAGGAGCTCTGGGATATGTGGTGCGTACGCGCAAACCCTGTTACATCCCGGATGTATCCGCTGCCGAAGTGGATTACGTGCCCATCAGCGATTACGACCGGGGAAGCGAACTTTGCCTCCCCGTGCAGGTCAATGGTCAGCTGTACGGTATTGTGAACATCGAGAGTTACCGACGTGACGAATTTACCAACGAGGCCATTATTCTCCTCCTGGAAGTGGTAAACCATTTTGGCAAAACCATCAGCAATGTGCAGCTTTTCGAGAAAATTCTGGATCAGAAGCGAAAAATAGAAACCATTTTTTCGCGGCTGGGCAACGGTGTGTTGATCTTCGATGCAGACCAGAACCTGGTCTACGCGAATGAGGCAGTGCGGCAGTTTTTTCCCAAACTGCGCCTGAATAACGTCCGCTGTTCCGACCTGCCTATTTACGACGAAATGAAAGAATGGTTGGAATCCGATGCACCCTTCTGGCGGGTGGAATATTCGCCGTCCCAGCATCGGTACTGGCGGATTGATGGCATTCGTTCAAAAGGGGGAAACGGCGAAAACGAAATTTACATCATCCTGCAGGACATTACCCACGAGCACCAGCGTCACGTACAGCGGCTGGAGAGTGAACGGCTAAAAGTGGCGATGGAGATGGCCGGGTCGGTGGCTCATGAGCTTAACCAGCCGCTAACCGGCATTCTCGGATACTGTTCTTTGCTGCTGGAGGAGCTGGACCCCGATTCCGAAACTGCCGAAGAAGTACGCATGATAGAAGAGCAGGCGAGCCGTATTGCGGAATTGCTGAAAAAATTTCAAAATGTTGTAAAAATCAAAACCAAGCCCTATCCCGGAGACACAAGTATTATCGATTGGGAAGAATCGGAGGTGTTGGAATGAGTCAGCAGTCGCAATCCGCGCCTGAAAAGATCCGGATTCTTGTGGTGGACGATGCCAAAGTGGTTCTGAATTTCTATCAGAAGGGGCTCTCCCGCATCGGCTATGAAGTGGATGTGGCTGATAGCGCCATCAAAGCGCTGGATATGATTGAGAAAAAGGACTACGACATTGTAATCACCGATATTAACATGGAACTGATGGATGGGATCGAGCTCCTGGAAGCCATCAAGCGGGATTATCCGCATATTGAGGTTATCATGATGACCGGCTATGCTACGGTAGAAAATGCTATCCGTTCCCTCAAAAAGGGGGCCTACGATTTCTTGATGAAGCCGGTAAAGCTGGAACAAGTGCGGCAGGTTGTTAAACACTGCGAAGAAAAAATCCGCATCAGCCAGGAAATTCAGCAGCTGCGCAAAATTAATGAACGGCTGCGGGAAGTTCAGGAAATGAAAAACCGGTTCATTGCCATTACCAGTCATGAATTGCGGACGCCGGTAACCCATATCAAGAGCTACCTGGATTTTCTCCGAGATCCGGCTTTCAGCGAAGAAGAGAAAAAAGAATTTCTTGACATCATTCAAAAAAGTGTTGATGACCTGGAACGGATTGTTCTACAGATGTTCGAGGTTTCCCGGATCGAAGGGAATGAGTTACCTCTCAACAAAGAGAAAACCCAGATTGTCAACATTGTCCGGGATTGTCTGCAGCAAATGAAGATTGAACTTCGTGAAAGGGATCTGGAAATCATTCACAAAGAGGAAGAAGATTTGCCGGAAGTCCCGGTGGACCCGTTCCGCATCAAAGAGGTAATCATGGAAATTTTAAACAACGCCATCCGTTTTACGCCGGATGGTGGAAAAATCACGATTTCCTACGATCACAACTCAAAATATCTCAGCATTCTGATTCAAGACACGGGCGTGGGGATTCCGGAAGACAAACTGGGTCGTATTTTTGAGAAGTTTTACGAGGTTCAGGATTCAAGCTACCATACTTCATCACGAATCCAGTTTATGGGTGGAAGCACCGGTATCGGTTTACCGCTTGCCAAGGGACTGGTGGAAGCCCACGGAGGGCGGTTAAAAATTGAAAGTGAGGTTTCGAAAGGGACGAAAGTGTGGATTTACCTGCCGCTCTTCGATCCCGCCGAGTCTTCTTCCTCGTCGTCCAAGAAAGCTCAGTACGCTTCGTAAAAGTCAGAGTGTGCCGCAACAAAAAAGCCCGCATCCTCTCTTTCGGTGCGGGCTTTTTGCAAGAAATGCAAATAGCAATGTTTCAGGCCATTTTGCGCCGGTAATCTTTGATGTCGGCTTTCTTTTTCAGTTCATTGTACCATTCCATGAAAGCCCTCTGTTTTTTCTGAAAGAGCAGCTGATTGTAAATCATCATTTTTTGCTGTTCGAAATCGGCCTCGTCGATTTTCGTTTTGTCCAGCAGCTTGATCAGAAAATAGCCGCGC
>MTOL01000213.1 GCA_002011685.1 Deferribacteres bacterium JdFR-76 | reverse complement strand
GGAGGTAATGGGGCGCCTTTCACCGAAAGAAAAGGGGGTTCTCGTGCTGCGGTATTATCAGGGATTGTCCGTCGCAGAAATTGCGCGTGTGATGGGGATTTCGGAGGGGACCGTCAAAAGCCTTCATTTTCGGGGGATCCGTAAGATGAAAAAGATCCTGTCCAAGCCGGAGAGCGAGCTGGAATTGTGAGAGGGAATGATCATGAAACGCTGCCTTACGTATCAGAAATGGATGGCCGAAAGATACTTGGGCACTCTGGATGTACGGCGTGAAGCAGAACTCCGGGAGCATCTGCAGAGTTGCGCGGTGTGCCGAAAAGAAGAATTGCGGGTTGATGCTTTAATCCGTGCAATCCGGTCAGAAAAGAGAAACGTACCGGAGAGATTTTGGGCCTCCTTCTGGCTATCGGTGGAGAAAACAATTCGTGAAAAAGAGGCGATCCGCCGGCGGTATCCTGCAGGACAGTATCGGGTGTGGGCAAGATGGCCGGTTCAGTTGGCAGCGGCCATTCTGCTCCTGATTGCAGGTGGACTTATTGGCCGTTTTCTTTTGACACCAAACATTTCTGGGGAAATGCCTCAAAAAGAAGCTCGCGTCGCGGAAGAAGAGGTTTTAGAGGAAACGATCCGCTATCTGGAAAGGAGCAAAATCTTACTGCTGGGTTTGGTCAACCTGGATATTACTCAGGTTCAATCGGAAAAAATGGATTTTTCATATGAACAGCAGATGTCGGTTCTTCTGGTCAAACAATTGCCGAAATTGCGGACCCGGCTGGAACAGATGCGCCGAACGCAACTGCTTGAATTACTGGAAGATCTGGAGATTGTTTTGCTTCAAATTGCAAATGCAGACGAAATTAAAAGCGCTACGGAAATTGAGCTGATCCAGAATGGCATAAGGGCCAGGGCAATACTTTTTAAGATTAACGTGGAAGAGATGCTGCAAAACGAACATCGAAAGGAAATACATAAAGAAAATTCAAATATTTAATGGCAAACATTAAATAAGAGGGATGAACAATGGATGGTCACAAGTTATTCAATTGGCTGATAGGTCTGCCGTTGCTCCTTCTTCTTCATTCCGTAGCAAACCCGCAAATGGTTTTGCCGACACGGCCACCGGCGCTCATCTCGGAATACGAAAACGTCCTGCCTGTGTTTGAGGAGGAGATGGTGCAATGGGGTGAACAGGCACCTGCTCTGGAACCACCATTAACCGTACCAGCCGACGTATCCGGACCTTTGATGGAAGCATGGCCCGTTTGCCTGGAACCATTACTCCACAAACGATCGCAGCCGGTCGAACCCGCGGAGCCTCTATTGTATGCCGTTCGAATAGACGAGGAGTGGTACAGCGTTACAAGCCCTGCTATGATAGAGGAAATGCCCGAATTTCTGAGGGAAGAGGACGTTGAGGCGGAAAAAGAAGATACAAAGGCCTACAAAAAAGCCTACCAGCTTGTTCTGGAAGAGAAATGGAATGTGGCGTACGAGGCTCTTTCTCAGTTTGTCCAGACGTATCCTGAAAGCAAATGGGTAGATGATGCGGAGTTCTGGCAGTGCTATGTACTGGAGAAAATGGGGGCTCCACTGGAAAAGGTCTTTAATAAGTACCGGGCTTTTGCGGAAAAATATACGAAGAGCAAATGGAACGATGATGCCAAAGCGGCTCTCATCCGCATCGGTGAGCGGTTAATTCGCCAAGGCAAAAAGGAATACACAGCGTTTGTGCAGACACTCAAATCCAGTGCGGACGAAGAAGTTCGTTTAGCGGCGCTTTTCGCATTGCGGAATGTGGAAAGTGAAAAAGCGGTGGATATGGCAATCCGCCTTTATGAAAAAACTGAAAACAAGCGCCGGAAAACGACGATTCTCTATACCATTGCGCAGTTACATCCGGTGGAGAAAGTGATCGCATTTCTCGAAAAAGTGGCACTTACGGATACTTCCGAGTACCTCCAGAAACGGGCGGTCAACGCTCTGGCTACGATTCAGAAACCGGAGAGCACCAGCGCATTGCTGCGGATTTTAAAAAACAGTCCTTCGCCAAGAGTCAAACGGATGGCAATTCTGGGTCTGAGATGGCGGGAAGGCCCCAATGTTCGCAGCATATTACGGGATATCGCCTTGAATTCGGAAGTGAAAGAGCTGGCAGGTGCGGCCTTGTCTGTCCTTGGAGCGGATCAGAGCAAGGAGGCAACAGAGATTCTCCTGGAGGTTTTGAGGCATGGCAAAAGCAGGTGGGCGCGGCGCCAGGCTATATTCTTATTGGTCAACCGGGATGCTGAGAATACATCAAGAATCCTCCACGATATCGTGATGAATGAAAAAGATCGGCAATTGCGGATTACGGCGCTAAATGCCCTGGCTCAATTGAGCACCGGGAAGGCGATAGCAACGTTTCGGAAGATTATTGAAGAGACGGAGGATCCGCAACTGCGACAGGCTGCATTGTCGGGCATAGCCCGGACGAATTCAGACGAAGCAAAGGCCTATTTGATGGATCTCGCTATTCGAAGCCCTGATGAAAGGATGGCCGTAAAGGCAGCACAAGCCCTGGTCAACTTTCGGGATGGCTTGAATACCAGCGAGATTCGCAAGATACTGAAAGAAACCCGTTATGTAAAAGTGAAAAGGGCCATTCTATATGAATTGAACATTCTGGCGGTTGAGCAAAAAATTGAGATCATCAGAGACGTTTTGAAAAGCGAGACGGACGCCGAAGTGCGCAAAGCCGCCGTACGGGCCCTTGGCTTCGATGGCGGCAACGAAGCTGTGGATCTGCTGGTCGAGGTCATCGAAACCGACCCACACGTGGAGGTCCGGACGGCGGCTGTCCGCTCCCTGGCCATGATCGGCACTCCCGAAGCCCAGGAGGCGTTGATGAAGCTTCTGGAAAAGGAATAGCGGCCGGGTGCTGTCGCGGATTTGGAGATTGGGGTTTTACAGTGAAGCTTTGAGGGGGCAGGAATATGTATTTTAATGTAGTAGGATGTTTGTGAGGAAGGCCTTAGGAATGTAAGAACATAGGGATGATTTTGATGAAATAATCGATCTTTCAAAAGGGATCAAATATTCGTCTCTGTCTATTCTAAGGTGCCTTTGGATTTAATGATTAAGTTTGGTATCTCTGAAAAACACAAAGAAAAGATTCATTCGATGGACAGCTGAAATAGATATTATAGAAAAAAATCAAAAAAGATGTATCATGTTGGCAATAAGCGTGGGGATCGCAAGAAAATCTTAAAAAGATGAAGAAAAATTCAATAAGATGAAAAGGAATAAAAAAACATCAAAATTAGCTTGACAAGGTAGAAAGTCCTTTTTAAATTGCGAGAAATGTAAACGTTTACATAATAATTCGATTGTGGCATAAAAATTAATTTAATTAAAGTGTAAACGATTACAATATCCATGCCCTCTAAAAAAATCAACATGCAGAAGATCGCGGAGATGGCTGGCGTTTCCATCGCCACCGTCTCTCGCGCCCTGAATGGGGATAGCAGGGTCCGACAGGAGACGCGTCAGCGCATCCTCCAGATCGTTCAGCGCTACAACTATAAGCCAAATTCACTGGCAAGGGGCTTGTCCCGGCAGCGGACGGATACCATCGGTGTCATCCTGCCCGAGCTGGTGGATGAATTCTTTATGGAGATCATCCGTGGTATTGATACGGAGGCATATGCGGCCGGTCAGTATGTGATGGTTTCCAGCTCGCACAGCCAGCGTAACATTATCGAGACATTAATGGATTTTATGGCTGGCGGAAGGGTAGATGGTCTGATTCTGATG
>MTOL01000535.1 GCA_002011685.1 Deferribacteres bacterium JdFR-76 | reverse complement strand
CGGGTCCCCTATGACGTTTTGTGCGTTCTGTTGAATACCGATCGTTACGGCGGCGGCGGTATTTTTGGGTTATATTCGGCCACTTTTACCGGGAAGAGGAATGGAATCCCTTCGCGACGCGCGGGCTACGTATTCCTTCATGAGCTGGCCCATCATTTTGCCGGGCTCGGAGACGAGTACTACCACTCCACGGTGGCTTACGAGGAGTTTTACCCCAAAGGCGTGGAGCCCTGGGAGCCCAATATTACCGCACTGCTGGATCCCGCCGCACTGAAATGGCGCGACCTTGTGGCTCCTGATACTCCTGTTCCGACTCCCTGGAAGAAAGCAGAGTATGATAGCCTTGGAGAAATCATTGCCCGTCTATCGCGAGAAGACCGGACCAGGTACCGTGAAAAGATTGCGGAACTCCGAAATCGGCGGGATGAGATGTTGCGGGAGGAGCCTTTCTGGGGAAAGGTGGGTGCTTTTGAAGGAGCAGGGTATCAATCCCGCGGCCTGTTTCGCCCTTTTCTCAGCTGTATCATGTTTTCTATCGAAACTGAATTCTTCTGCCCGGTTTGCAAGAAGGCCATTGAAGAGCGGATTTTGTTTTTAACGAAATAAAGGAGGGAGCCATGAAAAAAGCGTTCGGCTTAACCCTGGTTTTTGTGATGTTTCTATTGGTGCCTGTTTTTGCCCAGGATCTTCCTCGGCGGCCAGTGGCCACCTATTCTATTGTAGCCAGAGATTCCGTAACTGGGGAGATCGGTGTGGCGGTACAATCTCACTGGTTTTCAGTTGGTTCGGTTGTGAGCTGGGCGGAAGCCGGTGTGGGCGCTGTGGCAACACAGTCATTTGTGGAAGTTTCTTACGGCCCCCTGGGGCTTGCCTTGATGCGCGCCGGAAAAACGGCTCCCGAAGCATTGAAAGCGCTCCTTGCGATTGATCCGCATCCCGAAGTGCGGCAAGTAGCCATGGTGGATAAGTTTGGAAATGTGGCGGTCCATACTGGCGAGAAATGCATCGCTGAAGCCGGACATATTAAAGGGGCCCAATTTTCAGTACAGGCAAACCTGATGGAGAAGAATACGGTCTGGGAGGCCATGGCACAGGCCTATCGGACGGCAAAAGGCGATCTGGTTGACCGGCTAATGGCGGCTCTTGAAGCAGCTCAGGCAGAAGGGGGAGACATTCGCGGCAAACAGTCGGCGGCCATACTTGTGGTGCCAGGTGTTTCCCATGGGGAGCCGTGGAAAGAGCGGGTGATTGATCTGCGGGTTGAGGACCACCCGGAACCGCTCAAAGAACTCAAACGCCTTATCCGGATTCACCGTGCTTATGAGCACATGAATAAAGGCGATGAATACTTCGCTCGCGGCGATATTCAGAATGCCCTGAAGGAGTATGCGGCCGCTCGTCAGTTTGATCCGGAGAATCTGGAAATTATTTACTGGCAGGCGGTTACCATGGTGGGCGCAGGAAAGGTCGATGATGCACTCCCCCTCTTTAAAGAAGTATTTGCCAAAGATCTCCACTGGCTTGATCTAACGCCGCGATTGCCGCGGTCGGGATTGCTGCCGGACAATCCTGATTTGCTGAAAAAGATTCTTTCGGTAGCACCGCAGAAGTAAAGAATGAAGGGAGCAAAACCCCTTGGAACCGGAAGCTATCTCCTGCTGGTCGATGGAGATTGGCTTCCCGTTTCTGCCTTGACGTTCTCGGAGGAGGTTAGATCTGGGTTTTCTGCCGCACTTTAAGGCTCCGCATGCGGTTGAGTGCGGCAGCAATTTCATGCTTCCGCGGGCGGGCCAGGTTGCCGGGATGCTGGCCGCTTCTCCGGTGAAGCGCCAGAGCATCCAGGCCCTTTTCATCCAGCAGCTGCTCCAGCTGGCTCATAATATCTGCCAGGGTCCGTTTTCCGTCCATGTACAGCCGCTGGGCCAGATAAATGGCGTAACCGATGGCACGGGTTTGACTCGTGTCTACCAGCTGTTCCAAATAACGAAGGTCTACGCTCTCTCTGCCGAAAAGAAGAACTTCAGGTCCGCGGACATCAATTTTAACCGCTTTTTTTCCTTTTGACGGATCTAAACTGTAGGCCAAAGGAATGCGCGGTGTTACGGAAGAAAAAGGATTTGGTCGTTCGGTTCGACGCTGTGTGACGTAGGTTTTGGCCAGCTCTTTTGCCCGATGGGTAACATCGAGGGGCAAATATTCTTTCATCATGATCACCGTATCTGCCACATCGAAATAATCTCCCGAACCGCCCATGACCAGTACCGTTGACACGCCATGGCGCTCATAGAGCTCCCGCACACGGTCAATGAATGGGGTGATCGGTTCATGGTCTTTGTGAACCAGCGCCTGCATGCGGGCATCGCGGATCATGAAATTTGTTGCCGAAGTATCTTCATCCACAAGCAGCAACCGGGTACCGATTTCCAGGGCTTCGATGATGTTGGCCGCCTGACTGGTGCTGCCGCTGGCATCTTCTGTGGAGAAATTCTCCGTACTCTGGCCCAGAGGCAGCCGATCGATGAAGGGGCGAATGTTGGTCTGTTCAATCCTCCGCCCATCTTCAGCACGAATTTTTACTGCATCCTGAATCGTAATCACAAATTCGCGGCCGTCACCGGGAATGTGCGGATATACGCCTCTTTCCAGTGCCTTCAGTAAAGTGGATTTTCCGTGATAACCGCCTCCGACAATGAGTGTTACTCCCGTAGGGATGCCCATTCCCGTCACTTCGTACTGGATGGTTCCATCTTTTTCCAGAGGGTTCTTGAGCGGAAAGGTTACCCTCAGGGAGTCCGGAGAATGAAAAGGAATGGCACGGCCGCGCGCCATGGGGCGATCGCTGATTCCGCTTTCCCGAGGGAGGATAGAACCGTCAGCGAGAAAGGCCACCAGTCCATTTTCCAGCAGCTGCCTCCGGATTTCTTCCTGATTTTCGATGCAGGCTACGAAAAACTTTGCCTCCTGTGAGGGGGTGTTCTGCCAAAGGAGAGAACGTCGGGCGATCGCTGGGATGTGGTCACAGAGAAGAAAGGCGGCTTCATTTCCAAGGATGCGCCGGCCTGCTGCTGGCAGCCCTACTTGCAAGCGGATCTCGATAAATTCACGATTTAAAATGGCCGCTGTCCGTTCGAGAACTTCTTGTCCGCCCGCATCCACATAAACCAGCCCGCTTTTTCCGGTTCCACGGATCTTTCCATCTGCCTGCTTTATCTCCCGGGCAAAGCGGCGAGCAAAAAAGTCACGTGCCGCGATTTCGCGGGTTCGGTTGCTGTACATCTCTTCCGGAATGCGAGCAACATGCTGGAATATCCGGATGCGGAGTTTACTTGGCGTAGCAAACGGATCGCCCTGGACATGGTCTACAAAAAGCAGGCACTCATCGCCTTCGTATTCTCCTTCAATATCTTTGTAGGCTTTGTATCCTTTGCCGTCAATGCGTTTGAGAATCTGCCGCAGGTCTTCCAGCGTTCTCATGGTGTTGTGGGGACCATCCCGGTTTCTGCGTATTTCAGCTCCGAACCCATCACACTGTGGGGGATGAGGAAAACTAGCAGCATCACCACCGATGCAGCCAGAATCCAGGAACGGCTATGCCGCGGGCCGGTGTTGCGGAGAAGGGCAACCAGCCACAGGATCCAAGCGATCAGTGTTTTGTTGTCTGTCAGGTCCCATCCGAAGGGAATTCCGGTCCAGTAAGCACCAAAGGCAAATTTTTGGACAAAAGGTCCGAGAACCATCCCCCCGAGAGTGATCAGAACAAAGGTGGGCCACACATATCTTCTGGCTGAACGCGGTTCAAAGGCAGCCGCCAGTCCAGCGCGG
>MTOL01000379.1 GCA_002011685.1 Deferribacteres bacterium JdFR-76 | reverse complement strand
CTTCTTTTTTGCTTACAAAGCCGAACCGCCCTGGCCCGTTGAAGCCAGCGGCAGTGGCGCAACCCTGGCCCTGATTTCGCCGGACGCGGATCCCACCGATCCCGCAAACTGGTATGCGGCCGCGCCTCCGGGAACGCCGGGAAAAAAGAACGGCCCGATGGTGGGGGTACGCCAGGACCCCTCTTTGCTCCGCTCCTTCCAGCTTTTGCAAAACTTTCCAAATCCATTCAGAGAGGCGACTACCTTCCGTGTAGCCTTACCTTCCCCTGCCAGAATCAAAGCNATTATTTACGATGTCCGTGGAAGGCAGGTGGCCCGCCTTCTCGACAGGGAAGCCGCAGCCGGTTTATTCAGCTTTGGCTGGCACCCGGCACCAGATCTACCCTCAGGAATCTACTTTGTCCGTGTTCAGGTGGGAAAAAAGACCGTACTGAAGAAAAAACTGCTATTGCTCCATTGAGACACCATTCCGCCTGTACGGCCCCAGCGCTTTCCGATTTTGCGAACCACAAAATCTGGCAAAAAGCCCCTGCGGCCCGGACGACAGCCCGAAATGCGGCATTCTCCCGGATGTACCACAATCAATGGGCAGCTAAAAAATCTGCAGATCCTGACCGGAAACCACAGAACCGGAAAAATGCCGTTTCACTTCCCGGACCAATTCTTCGTCACTGGCTCCCCAATAAAGCTGATGATACAACACCAGCAGGCCCGGTGCGATCCTTTCCGCCAGCTTCCCCAGTTGCTCAGCCGAAGTATGATTGGCCGAATGATACCGCTGCCATTTGGCTGGCCTCTGCCTGAATTTCGCGGCGCTGTAAACCTCGTGGACGAGAATGTCGCATCCCTTTGCAAAGCGCACCAGTTTTTCGCACGGAGCCGTATCCCCGGAAATTACGATGACCCGGTCCGGTGTAATAAACTTATATCCAAACGCATAAGGCCACGAACCGTGTTGTACCTCAAAAGCCTGAACCTCCACTGCGTCATCCCGGTAAACCGTACCCTCCCGGATTTCATGAACACGGACCCGGTACCCTTCCCGGCTGATGGGCTGAAGGCCAAACAGGCGCACATAGATATCCTGCTGATAGGCCTTTAGTAGATGCTCCGTCATGTTTCGCAAGCCAGGCGGGCCGTACGCTTCCAGCGGAACACTCCGGTCCAAAACCCAGGGCGAAAGAATTAGATCCGGATAGCCCAGTGTGTGGTCGGAATGAAGGTGGGTAATGAAAACCAGCCGGAGCCTTGAAGGCTTCAGCGCTTCGATTTTCTTCTCCTGGTAAGCCTGGACAGCACGCCGGACCACGCCCGGCCCACAATCCACCAAATAGGCTACCGTGTCCACCACCACGGCCACAGCGGGACCGGATTTGTCGGGTTCGCTATTGGGTGTTCCGGTCCCCAGAAGGATCAGTTTCGTCCGGCTGCCAGCCGGCTGCTGGGCGATACCCGCAGTTAAGACGGACACCAGAAACATTACTTCGAAAATCAAAAAGATTCGCCAGCGTTTTCTCATCGGATGCCTCCGGCTTTCTGGGCCAACTGTTCAACGGCCTCACAAAAGGTCTCAATCTCTGCCTCGGTGTTGTAATAATGAAGGGAAGCCCGCACGACACTTTTTACACCCTGCCATTCCATATCCAGCCGTGAACTTTCCACATTTACCACAGAAACATTCATGTTTTTCCGATAGAGCGCGTTCCTCACATCCACCGGATTCCACCCTGCAACGGTAAACGCTACGATCCCACACCGGGTTCTTCCCAGATCTCTGACCTGCACGCCCGGGATGGCGGAGAGCTTTTGCCGAAGCAAACTGCCAAGATGCTGCACCCTCTCCCAGATGCGGCCGATCTCCCAGTCCATGGCGTATTCCATAGCCGTTTTGAATCCGATCCGTGCGGCATAGTTGGCTTCCCAGTTTTCAAAACGCCGGGCATCCGGCCGGATTTTGTAGGAATCTTTTGAAACCCAGGTGGCAGCATGCAAATCCAGAAACGGAGGTTCCAGCTGGTCCAGGATTTCCCTGGAGACGTAAAGGAAGCCAACGCCGCGCGGACCGCGGAGAAACTTTCGGCTCGTTGTGCTCAGCATGTGACAGCCAATTTCGCGCACGTCCACAGGGATCTGCCCCACCGACTGACAGGCATCCACAAGATAGAAGGCCCGGCTCTGCCGGACCACCCGGCCGATCTCTTCCACCGGATTCACCAGCCCGCAGCTGGTGGGAACATGGGTCACGCAGACCAGCCGGACGGAATTGTCCATCATATCTTCAAGTGCTTTCACAGAAGCCTGCCCGCTTTCGTCGCTGGGAATCAAATCAATGCGCAGATCGTATTTCCGCTGGAGCTGCAGCAAAGCGATAAAATTGCTGGCATATTCCGCCATGGTGGCTAACACCCGGTCTCCCCTGCGGAACGGAATGGCGTAAAAGGCCATATCCCAGGCCCGTGTGGCATTTTCCACAATGGCCACTTCATCGGGCTGGCAGTGGATGAGCCGGGCAACCGTGGCATAAATGCCCTCCAGTTCATCCGCCCGCATGCGATGGGCTTCATAACCGCCGATTTTTGTTTCGACGTCGAAATAATCCTGTACGGCGCGGGTTACCGGTTCAGGCATCAGCGCCGCTCCCGCATTATTGAAGTGAAGCACATGCTGGCAGCCGGGCGTTTCCCGCCGCGCTCGGTCTACATCAATGGTGCCAGAGGCAGAAATCTTGTTCCTTCCCAATGCTCCCTCCACTTTTTGAACCCAGCCGACTATTCACAGGAAACTCTGATGCCGTACCATGTAAAAATTTCTTTTGGTATTCAACCGCCAAATGTAGACCCGGAAGCCCTCCGCACAAACACCGGCCGGCAAAGTTGGAAAAGGTTTGTCCAGAGCTTCCGGTGCGTACTCCTAAAAGTCAGCCGCTACCTGTACCCCAAGCCACCTTTGCAATGCCCGGAAAATTTTTTCCTGATCTTCCCTGGACAGATCGCGGATGCGCACCGAATGATCGCCATCCGGCTTTATTACGACCAGAATCTCCGCCTTCCCGGAAGGAACCAGTCCTGTCGCACTCCACGGATCCAGGCCACCATATATGGCGATGATATTCCGCCCATTATGCCGCAAATCGTGAATGGCCTCCATCATCATTTGCGGGCGGAACGTCAGATCCACCCCCGGCGGCGCAAAAAACCTATTGCTGGGATCCGGTACAACTTTCAGGTGCTCAAACACCCGCCGGCTGTTGTACAGAAAGCCGTAATAGCCCAGTTCCGTACAGAACTGATAAAACGCAGGATAGAGCCGGCGGATGGCTCCGTCCGAATAAATGGTATGCAATCCGATAACGCGCTGCAGGTGCTGGGCCAGCGTGCGTGGATCAGCCGTTGAATCCGGAATATCCTTGCAAGAAACCCGGTGCCACTGCCAGAAACTGAACGGATACTCCAGAACCGCAAATTCCAGAACTTTTTCCAGTCCAATACTAAAGGAATAGTTCTTTTCCCGGGCAATGTCTTCCAGAAATTTCTTGACAGCCCCACGCTGCCGCAGCACAGCCATCTGAAAGGCTTCGATCTTCTGCGCACAGGAATCGGCAGAGAGCTTCTGAATGAACGCATCGATACGCGGGTCTTCCTGGGCCAGACCCAGTGGCGCCACGTACGCAATCACGGCATCCACATCGTCCGGATAAAAATGTTTGAACAGAAGGGCGGTAGTCCCCCCCTTGCTGCGCCCCGTACTCACCCATTTTCCTTTCAGAAATCTACGGAACGCCTGCACAATGCGGTGGTGATCGGCGGCCGCCTGCCGGGCCGTCAGATAG
>MTOL01000381.1 GCA_002011685.1 Deferribacteres bacterium JdFR-76 | reverse complement strand
TAGCGAACCGATATGTTCCTGGGCCACAAACAGCCCGGGGGACATGGATCCCACGTACAGGCTATCGATGCGGTCGACTCCGGCATCATCGATGGCCTCCAGGGCCGCTTCCACAAAAAGGTCACGCAACGATTTATTCCAGAGTTCGCCAAACGGCGTCATTCCCACACCAACAATGGCTACCTCTCTCATATTCCATCTCCTTTGTTTCAGTCATTCATGTGAATCTTCCCGCGGAATTTGGCATACTCCCCATAGGAGAGGTAAAACTTGGAACGTTCCATCAGTTCCCGGAACGTGGGTGCCCGGTTCCGTGCCTTTTCAATCTCCTCGGTTACACGGAATACAAAGGCGTCGCTTCCAGCTCCAGAACCGAAAGAAACCAGCAAAATCCGGTCACCCGGTTTGGCCACATCCAGGGTAGCGGAAAATCCCGTAATGGATGAACCGGAATATGTATTGCCAATCCACGGGACGATCCAGCCGGGTTCCAGCTGCTCTCGGGAAAATCCCAGGATTTTTCCGGCTTTTAGCGGAAACTTTCCGTTGGGCATGTGGAAAATGGCATAGGCGAAATCTTTTGCCGTAAGACCCGTCTGTTTCAGAATAGCCCGTCCGGCACTGATCACATGACGGAAGTATGCTGGTTCCCCGGTAAAACGGCCTCCGTGCATGGGATACATCCGCCCTTCCCGGCGCCAGAAATCACCGGTGTCCGATGTGTAGGAATAGGTAGCTTCCACCTCGGCCAGAACCCGTTCCTTCCCAAAAATAAAAGCGGACCCGCCTGCAGACGCGGTAAACTCCAGGGCATCTCCGGGTGCACCCTGAGAGGTATCTGCGCCGATCCCCAGGGCAAATTTCATCTCGCCAGATTTCACATGGCTGTAAGCCACATACATCGCTTCGGTGCCGGCTTTGCAGGCAAACTCATAGTCCGCCACGTGTACGTCCGGTCCGATCCCCAGCGCATCGATCAGGATGGTGCCGCTGGGCTTTACGGCGTACGGATGCGATTCCGAACCGATATAGACTGCACCAATCTCTTTCGGATCGATCTGGGCCCGCTGAATCGCATATCGGGCCGCCTGTACCGAAATGGTAATGGTATCTTCATCCATCGCCGGGACGGTCTTCTCATACACAAGCAGACCGTTTTTGATGGACTCCGGATCTTTTCCCCACTTCCGCGCAATCTCATCAACCTTGATGCGATAGCGCGGGATGTACGAACCATATCCGACAATGCCTACCATACATCCTCCTCATCCTGTTTCCCGTTGACCTGAATGGTCCCTTCTGCAATCTATCCTTCTTTCTCCTTTTCTTCCAGATATTTGGGAAAATCTCACCTCCTCCGGTATTTTTGTTACATTCGCATCACCCCTGTTTTGAATTCCCCGGTTACTGGATGGTGGGCCGCCGCTTCCAGAGACTGGATCAGGACATCCCGCGTCTTCCGCGGATCAATTATATCGTCAACCACCATCCGGGCCGCAGAAAAATAGGGCGAGGTCTCCTCTTCGTATTTCTTCAGGATCTCTTCCTTCAGGCGGGCCTTCTCCTCGTCGCTCAGCCCCTTTTTGGTCAGCAGGATGGTATCGGCAGCGTTCTCCCCTTCCATCACCGCGATCCGCGCTGTGGGCCAGGCATAAATGAAACGCGGATCATAGGCCTTGCCACACATGGCGTAATTCCCGGCACCGTAACTGTTGCGGATCACCACCGAGATCTTGGGTACTACCGAATTCGCCTGAACGTTAACAAACTGGGCTCCGTCCTGAATAATCCCTTCGCTTTCGGCCCGCCGCCCTACCATAAACCCAGTCACATCGTGAAAAAAGAGGATGGGAATCTTGCGCTCATTGCAGAGCATAATAAAATGGGATGCTTTATTGGCGGAATCGCTGTAAATCACATTCCCCATCTGAATTTGCGGCGGCTGTGGACGTCCATAGGGATCCGGAGGCATGTCTTTTTTCACCGGTTTCCCCTGATTTGCCACAATGCCCACTGCAAACCCGCCTATTCGGGCAAAGGCCGTAACCAGGGTTCGGCCGAATTCCGGTTTGAATTCTTCAAACCGGCTGCCATCGACAATGCGGGCAATGATTTCCCGCACCTCGTACGTTCCTTTTTGCGTATGCGGAAGAATGCCCAGAATTTCTTCGGGATCATAATAAGGCGGCTCTGGATCGATGCGGTCGATTTCGTGGGCGGGCCGTTCCCGGCCAATCATACCCACCTGGTTGCGGATCCAGGCAAAGGCTTCTTCCTCGTCTTTAAAAATGTAATCCGCCACGCCGCTGATGGCATTATGCATCCGTGCGCCGCCCAGCTCCTGAATATCCACCTCCTGGCCCAGCGCAGCCTTGACCAGAAACGGCCCCGCCAGAAACATGCAGGCATTCTCGTCCACCATTCCCAGTTCAGAACTCATCCCCGGCAAGTAGGCACCGCCAGCCACACAGTAGCCAAATACGCAGGAAATCTGTGGGATGCCCATAGCCGCCATAATGGCATTGTTGCGGAAAATCCGGCCAAAATGATCCCGATCAGGGAACACCTCCGCCTGGCGCTCCAGGAACACGCCGGAAGAATCCACCATGTAAATGATGGGCAGGCGGTTGTCCATAGCGATTTCCTGAGCGCGGATATTCTTTTTGCAGGTCATTCCCACCCAGGCGCCGGATTTTACCAGCGGCTCGTTGGCCATAATCACCACTTTCCGTCCGCTCACGGTGCCGATACCCACCACCGAACCGGCAGATGGATACCCGCCGGGAATGTCCTCGTACATCCCGTAAGCGGCGAAAACGCCAATCTCAAGGAAAGGCGTACCCGGGTCCAGAATGGCCTGAATACGTTCACGTGCAGAATATTTTTTGCGTTTGTGGAGTTTTTCAAGGGCTTTGGGGTCGGGTGTGGTAATTTCCTTTCTGCGGAGGTTCAATTCGGTGAGCAAATCCAGCATCCGATTGTGGCGCTGTTTGAATTCGTCCGATTTTACATCCAGTTGCGATTCGTACCGTTTCATTGACACGCAGCGCTCCTTTTCGCTTTTTGTTTCCTTTCTCAACCGCGCAACGGAAATTTCAGTCGGCCCAGCTGTACCAGTTTACGGATCACCGTGCCCTCTCATCTTAAATCCTTCACGCGCAACTGTAGCAGCTTTCTGCCCATAAACTCATTCTCATCGATCACATACACCATATCCAGGTTGCCTTCTCCGGGCGCCAGGCGATAAAGCAGATCTCCCAGGCCGAACCCGATGGCATCGATTACGATGCCGTCCTGACGCACTTTGAACTTCAGGTGGTTGTTTCCTACAATCTGCGGGATTCCGACCACTTCCAGATTTCGGGACATAAATACCGGACGCATATTTTGCGGTCCATAGGGTGCAAACCGTTTCAGCAGGGCCCAGAATTTTCCGTCGATTTCCCGAAAATTCAGCGGGCTATCCACCCAGATTTTTGGAACCAGGTCGCCTGGTTGGATGGTCTGCCGAGCGTGAGCATTCAAAGCTTTCCTCAGATCACCAATCTGTTCGGCAGCGACGGTTAACCCCGCGGCATATTTATGCCCTCCAAACCCTAACAGCAGCCTGCTGCAGCTGCGCAGAGCAGCATACACATCAAACCCGGGAATGCTCCGGGCCGAACCTTTCCCCACTCCGTCTTCCACGGCAATCAGGACGGTTGGGCGGTAGTATTTTTCGGCTATTTTGGACGCCACAATGCCGATCACCCCGGGATGCCAGCCCTCTTTTGCCAGAACCAGAAACCAGTGTTGCTCCGGATCGTATAGATCCTGCACCATGCGGTCGG